>JAYURF010000057.1:0-6302 GCA_043756365.1 Acidimicrobiales bacterium | reverse complement strand
GCGTGGCACCAGACGACCCAGCGGCGTTCATCGGCGCCCTACGCGAACTCCTGGCCGACCCAGCGGCGTTGGCCGAGCGCGGCCGGGCCGGCAGGCGGTGGGTGGAGGGGATCGCTTCGCCCCACGCAGTTGCCGTGGCCTACGAGACGCTGGTCCGTTCACTCGCCGCTGGCGGCTGAGGGCCACACCCGGGTGCCAGCGATTCACCGCCGCCAAGCGGTAGCATTTCCGATTCGTGGCCACGTCCTCATCGTCTTCCTCCGCTAAAAAAGTTGCCAGGCTCGCCCAGAAGGACAAGGGCAAGAAGGTGCGCTTCCAAGGCGGAACACTGTTCCCAGCCGTTGTCATCGGCGTGTTGGTGCTCGGGCTTGTCACCATCGCCTACGCCCGTGAGAGCCGTCCCGACGCCGGGTCGTTCCCCCCGCAGATCGGCGATCACTGGCATGCCGCCGTCGGCGTCTACGTGTGCGATGGCTTCCTGCCCAAGATCGCCGGTGACGCCGAGGAAACCGTCACCGACGCCAGCGGGCAGTCGTACGTGAACGACCTGTTCGGCACCACGGGCGTGCACAGCCACGACGACGGCGTCATCCACTGGCACCCGTTCACCGCCAAGTCGATCGGTCGGCGGGCCAAGCTCGGCCTGTACCTCGATGTGTACGACATCGGTCTCAGCGCCGATCGGTTGTCGCTGCCCGACGCCCAGGGCGGCACCACCTACGACGCCGACGACTTCAAGTGCGACGGCAAGGATGTCGACATCAAGGTCGTCACCTGGGCCAACAATGCCGAAGTCGGTTCGGGAACCACCTACACCACCGATCTCGGCGACGTCCGCCTGACCAATGACGGCATGATCTACACCATCGCGGTTGTGGCAGCAGGAGTCGAGGTGGGGATGCCGCCGTGGGCTGCTGACCTGCAAGAACTTGGCGCTGCCGACGGTGGCAACGTGCCGACACCGGGATCGGCGCCGGGTGGCACCGCAGTACCGGGCAACACGTCACCGACCGGCAGCACTGACCCGACCGGTAGCACTGACCCGACCGGCAGTACCGACCCGACCGGCAGCACTGAGCCGACCGAGTCGGCCCCGTCCACCACGGCGGGATGATGCGGGCGGTCGTATTGGTCGGGGGCTTCGGCACCCGGTTACGGCCGCTCACCTACAGCGTGCCGAAGCCGATGCTGCTCGTCGGGCACGTGCCGATCATCGAACGGCTCATCGCCAACCTCGTGCGCGGCGGGGTCACCGACGTCACGCTGGCGTTGGGCTTCAAGCCCGAGCCGTTCCTGGCAGCGTTCCCTGATGGCACCTGCGCCGGTGCGCAGCTGAGGTACGCGGTCGAACCCGAACCGCTCGACACCGCCGGCGCGATCCGCTTTGCCGCCGACGCAGCCGGTATCGACGACACGTTCATCGTCGCCAACGGCGACGTGCTCACCGACCTCGACATTGTCGCGATGGTCGCCCAGCACCGCGCCGCAGCGGCCGAGGCAACCATCCACTTGATCGCGGTTGACGACCCGTCGGCATTTGGGGTGGTCGCGCTTGATTCCGACGGCCGGGTGACGCAGTTCGTCGAGAAACCGGCGCCCGGAACGGAGCCGAGCAACCTCATCAATGCCGGCACATATGTGCTCGAAGCGTCCGTATTGGAACGCATCACGCCCGCTCGGAAAGTATCGATCGAGCGGGTGACGTTCCCGGCGATGGTGGCAGAAGGGGGAGTGTTCGGTCACCCCACCGACGACTACTGGGTCGACACCGGCAAGCCCGAGTTGTACCTGATGGCCAACCTCGACCTGGTGTCGGGTCGCCGTCGCGGGCAGACGTGCCTACCCGTTCACCCCGATGCCGCGGTCGATGTGACGGCCACGCTCGAACGCTCGATCGTGGGAACTGGGGCGCAGGTCGCAGCCGGCGCCCACATCGTTGATTCCGTCGTACTGGATGGCGCGTCGATCGGGGACGGCGCGACGGTCGCCAACTCGGTCGTGATGGGCACGGTTGGCGCACGGGCACAGGTAGCGGGATGCGTCATCGGTGCCGACGGTTCCGTCGGTGAGGGTGAGCACGTCGCCGATGAACGCCGGCCTGATGAACGCCGGCCCAATTGAGTACGGCCCAATTGAGTACGGCCGCACTAGCCCGATGAGGGCGATGGTGGTTGGCGGAGCAGGGTTCATCGGTTCGCACCTGGTCGACCGCTTGCTGGCCGAGAACCACCACGTCGACGTGGTGGACAACCTGTCCACCGGCACCTTGGGCAATCTCGCTGCGGCCCGCGCTGCCGGAGGAGATCTGAAGATCCACAACCTCGACGTGTGCTCGAACGAGTTCACTTCGCTGGTTGCGATGCGCACACCTGATGTGGTCTTCCATCTCGGCTGGATGGTGCCGGGGCGCACCAGCCCGGCGACGCTGGCTGCGGCGGTGCACGGAATGATCAACCTGCTGGAAGCGAGCCGTCTTCTCGGCTCGACCAAGGTCGTCACCGCAGCGCCGGCCACCGCGGTGTACGGCGAAGTCCCCAGTCGCGAGCAGCCTGTCAAAGAGGGCCGCGCCAACACGCCCGCCGGTGCCCGCAGCGTGATCTGCCACGCAGTTTTGGAGCTGCTCGCCGCATACCGACGCGATCACGATGTGGAGTTCACCGCGCTGGCGATGAGCTCGGTCTACGGCCCCCGCCAACGCCGCGACGGTGGCGTGGTGGGGGCGTTCGTCGAGGCGACCAATCGCGGTGAGGCGCCGGTGATTCACGGCGACGGTCGCCAGGCGCGCGACCTGCTGTACATCGACGACGCCGTCGACGCATGCGTTCGGGCCGCGTCCAAAGGTGGCGGTCTTGTGATCAACGTGGGCACCGGCATCGCCACTCCGATCCGCGAGCTGTGGGCATTGCTCGCCCCATCCGCAGGCAATTCGCCGGTCCACGAACCGCGTTACGAACCGGAGCGGCCCGGCGAGGTCGGCCGCCTGGCGGTGGCCCCGGCGCGGGCCCGGATCCAGCTGTCGTGGGCGTCGTGGACGCCGCTCGAAACCGGCCTGCGAAACCTGCGAACCACAAACGGATGACCACTGGGCCGAACGGCCCAGATTCGGACAATCACGTGCCTTCCGGAAGCCGCTCGTCGTACTGTGCTCGACACATCAGCGGACGTCAAGGAGCAACGGTGAACAAGGCAATCGGAGTAATCGCAGCAGTCGGATCGACCACAGCTTTCGCAATGGCGTCGCTCGGCGGGGCCGCTGCTGCCAACGGAGTGTGCTCGAGCGAGTCGTACGCCCAGAGCGGAATCTTCGCCTGGATGACCAGCGG
Source organism: Acidimicrobiales bacterium (assembly GCA_043756365.1). Lineage (GTDB taxonomy): Bacteria > Actinomycetota > Acidimicrobiia > Acidimicrobiales > Ilumatobacteraceae > VFMC01. Next base: position 2,979 of record JAYURF010000057.1, on the reverse strand, counting down.
CTCGGTGCACGACACCGGCCTCGTGGTGACGGCTCCGGCAACAGGCGAGACGCTCACCGTCACCTCGTCGTCGTGGACCACGTACGAAAACATCGACCCCGAGTCGACGCCGAGTCGTGCCGACCAGAACGAGGACAACGAACAGGTCGGCCTTGCTGTCGACGGTACATCGGTCGGCGGGCTCAGCACCGACCTTCCCGACACGGTCGACGAGGGTGCCCCCGACGATTGGTCGAGCGGCATCGTCTCCGGCTCCTTCGGTGGCGCCGGATCGGCCATTGCCGGTGGTTCGATCACCCTGCACCATGCGTCACTGAACGGTGTCGGCGAGGGTCCCAACACCTTCATCGTCAAGTCGTTCAGCCTCGAACTGCAACGCTGCGCTGCCCCAGCCCCCACGACAGCGACCCCCACCACGACCGCAGCGCCGACCACGACAGTCTCGACCGTTTCGGCTGCCCCAACGACCACGATGGCCACCGTGCCCCCGGCGTCGGTTCTGCCGGCCACGATCAGCGCCCCGGCGGCGGCACCTGCGGCGGCGGCACCAGCCGCGGCACCAACCACGTTGGCACCCACGACGACGGCGGTTCGGTCGGCTCCGGCCTCTCTGCCAGCCACCGGCGGCGAGATGACCATCCCCCTCGTACTTGCATCACTGGCCGGTCTCACGGGAACGGCCCTACTGGTGGTGCGCCGACGGCCCAGCTGATCCCCTCTCCCCCACGCTGTTTGTCCCACACATAGCGAGCACGTACGCCCTGGCTCCTCCCCTGGCCAGGGCGTACGTCGCGTTTTCAGGCAGGGCGCGACGCGTCGAGCACGGCGCGGGCCAAGGTGGCGCTCACTGCGGGCGAACTCATCACCGACGCCACGACAATCGGGTTCGTCCCGGCCGCACGAACGGCGTCGGCGAGCGCGGCGTCGACCGGGTCGATCACCAGCGACGCGGCGATGCCGCGGTACAACCGGGCGACGCCGACCACCGATGATTCGTGCCCCAACTCGTGCAGCATCCGGTCGGCCGGGCCCTTGAGGGCGGCGCCACCGATGATCGGCGAGACGGCGACTACCGACGAACGTCGCGCCGCCAACAACTGGTCGAAGCCGTCGAGCGCGCGCAGCGGGCCGATCGACACGACCGGGTTTGACGGGGCGATGACCACCGTGTCGGCGCCCGTGATCGCCGCTCTGGCGGCCGGGTGCAGATGCGCTTCGTCGGCCCCTTCGAAACGCACCGATCGCACCGGCACGGCATGGCGCAACTTGACGAAGTACTCCTGGAACGACACGGCTTCACCGGTGGCCAATTCGACGATCGTGGACACTCGCTGATCGGTCATCGGGATCAGCCGTTCAGGTACCCCCCAGGCGCGGCCGATCTCGCTGGTCACCTCGCCGAGCGATGCCCCCTCGCCCAGCCGCGCCGTGCGGTAGAAGTGGGTTGCCAGATCGCGATCGCCGAGGTTGAACCAGGTGGGTGCGGCCGTCGACCCGGTTGGGCGGACATCGGCGTAGCGCTCAAGGTTGGCCATCGCGGTCCACGTCTCATCGCTCAGGCCCCAACCGCGCTCGGGGTCGATCGCTCCCGCGAGGGTGTAGGTGATGGTGTCGATGTCGGGTGAGATCGACAATCCGTGCAGCACCGTGTCGTCACCGGTGTTGATCACCGCGACCACCTCGGCCGGATCGACGACCTCGCGCAGGGCGCGCAAGAACCGCGCCGCACCGACCCCGCCACAGATGACACAGATCATCGCGACCGATCGGCGAGTTCGCGGTACAGCTCGGTCATTGCTGCGGCGGTGCGCGTCCAGCTGAATTGGCGTAGCTGGTGTGACCCGGCGGTGACGAGGTGTCGACGGAGGGATTCGTCGGCGACGACGCGGGCGAGCGCTTCGGCGAGGCCGTCGGCGGCGCCGGCCGTCTCACTGACATCGACCAGCAACGCGGCGTCGCCTGCCACCTCGGGGATCGAACCGGCGCGAGTGGACACGATCGGCGTGCCCGCCTGCATCGCCTCGAGCAACGGGAAACCGAAGCCCTCGTCGAGCGACGGATAGCACAGCGCCACGGCATGGTGGAGCAGCCACGAGCGGCTCGAATCGTCGACGTAGCGGGTGAGGATCACCCGCTCGGCGAGGTCGGCACCGAGCAGGTCGATAGCCGTGTGTACCGCGGCGGTGTCGTCGCCGTCGGCGCCCGCAATCACGAGCCGGAGGTCGGCATGCGTCGAAGCAATCGCGCCGAACGCAGCTACGAGCGCCGGTACGTTCTTGCGCCGCTCGAGCGTGGAGATCGACACGATGAACGGCGAGCCCAGCAACTCCGGGACCGGGCACATCTGCGGGGCTGCGACCAGATCGATCGCGCCGAGCGCGATGGTGCGGACATCGGCACCGGGGAAGTGCTCGCGTAGCGCTTCGGCAGTGGCATTCGAGCTCGCGTGGGCAACGGCACCCGAGCGCAGGGACCGGGCCAACACCTGCCCGGCGCGGACCACGTCCGCCTCAGCATCGTTCGGGTTACGCAGGAACCAGCAGTCGTACACCGACACGACGCGGGCGGCCCGGCTCGGGGGGACGACGTAGTTGGTGCCGTGCACCACATCGGGGTGGCCGAGCCAACGGTCCACCGCCGGACGATCCCGCCGCGCCCACATCCGGTGCGCCGCAGCAGCGGGCAACGGCAGGCGCCGAACACCGCGTTCCAGCTTGCCGCGAAAACTGATGACGTACGGCTGCAGATCGACGGTGTCGTCGTCGGCCAGATGGATGCGGAGCGCTTCGACCGCAGCGCCGATCCCGGTGCGCCTGCCGAGCAACGGCCCGACATCGAAGGCAACACGGGGAACAGCCATGGCGGTTGCGCACGCTAGCCGAGCGCCGTCTCCTACACTTGCGGGGTTCGTCCGCCGGCGAGCGCAACGCATAAGGACAGCCGATGGCACGAGCATTCATCACCGGGGTCACGGGGCAA
>JAYURF010000056.1:0-6309 GCA_043756365.1 Acidimicrobiales bacterium | reverse complement strand
ACGGCGACTACGGCGAGCGCACAGTGCTCGACGAGTTCCGTGCCCGTGTACTAGCTCGTCTGGTGCTGTTGCCACGCGATGACCCGCAGTTCCGGCGCAACCGCGAGCGGATCGTGCGCGATGCCGAACGTGAGCGGATCAGCATCGAGTGGGATCTCGGCCTCCCCGAATCGATGAACTGAACCGGCGAGCCGAGCTTTCAGACCAGAGTGGCCACACCGCGATGACCGCGATTCCCGGACGATGATCGGACGCACGTTCAACCGCGAGCTGAGCTGGCTGCAATTCAACGAACGTGTGCTCGCGCTTGCATCCGAGGCGGGCATTCCGCTGCTCGAGCGGGTGAAGTTCTGCGCAATCTGCTCCAGCAACCTCGATGAGTTCTTCCAGGTCCGGGTCGCGGCGCTGAAAGATCAGGTCGCCGCAGGACTGACCGCAGTGTCGCCGGATGGTTTGACCGCGCAGCAACAGTTGGCGGCCATTTCCGACAGCGTCGAAGCGTTGGTGCAGCGCCAGGAGAGTTTGCTGTTCGGCGAGCTCTTGCCCGAGCTGAAACGGAACGGCCTCGAGGTCCTCGACTGGGCCGAACTCGAAATGGTGGACCGCAACGAGCTGACCGATGTGTTCGAGCGTCGGATCTTTCCGGTCCTGACCCCGCTTGCGGTCGATCCGGCGCACCCGTTTCCGTACATCTCCAACCTGGCCCTCAGCCTGTCGGCGATGGTCAGCGACCCCGACACCGGCGAACGCCGCTTCGCCCGTGTCAAGGTGCCCACGCTGTTCCCGCGGTTGATCGCCTTGGCGGATGGACGCCGTTTCGTGCCGGTCGAGCAGGTGATCGCCGCCCACATGAACGTGCTGTACTCGGGGATGGTGGTGGAGGAATGCTCCACGTTCCGGGTGACGCGCAACGTCGACCTCACCTTGGAAGAGGAAGAAGCCGACGACTTGCTCGCCGCGGTCGAACTCGAGCTGCGGCGGCGGCGATTCGGCAATGCCGTTCGGCTGGAGGTGCAGGCGGGGATCAGTGCGGAGATGGTCGATCTGCTGGTCCGCGAGCTCGACGTCGAACGCGACGACGTGTCATTCCACGCCACCATGCTCGATCTCACCTGCTTGTTCCAGGTTGCTGCGCTCGACCGGCCTGAGCTGAAGGATCCGGCGTGGCCGCCGGTCACCGCCGGACGCCTCGCCGCAGCCGACGAGGCCGACCGCAGCATCTTCTCGGTGATCCGTGAACGCCCGCTGCTGGTTCATCACCCCTACGAGAGCTTCGCCAGCAGCATCGAGAGCTTCATCGCCCAGGCGGCCGACGACCCGAAGGTCCAGTCGATCAAGATGACGCTGTACCGGGCCGGTGGTGACAGCCCGATCGTGCGCAGCCTCATCCGCGCCGCGGATCGCGGTGTGCAGGTCGCGGTCCTCGTCGAGCTGAAGGCCCGGTTCGACGAGGCAACGAACGTCGGTTGGGCGAAGGCTCTCGAGCGCGCCGGGGTGCACGTCGCGTACGGTCTCGTCGGGCTGAAAACGCACGCGAAGTGTGTGCTCGTGGTCCGCAACGACGATGATGGCCTGCGCCGCTACTGCCACATTGGTACCGGCAACTACAACTCCCGCACGGCGCGCACATACGAAGACGTCGGCGTGATCAGCTGCGATCCCGACGTTGGCGCGGATGTGACGCAGCTGTTCAACCACCTCACCGGCTACAGCCGCTCCCACGACTACCGCAACCTGCTCGTCGCGCCGCGGGCGATGCGTGACCAACTTCTCGACCTGATCGAGCACGAGCGGGCCTTCGGTGATGGCGGGGCGATCCGGGTCAAGCTCAACTCGCTGGCCGACCCCGCGTTGATCGACGCGTTGTACGAGGCAAGCAACGCGGGTGTCTCGATCGATTTGATCATTCGTGGTCTGTGTTGCCTCGTGCCAGGGGTGCCGTCGATGAGCGAGAACATTCGCGTACGGTCGCAGCTCGGTCGGTATCTCGAGCATTCACGCGTCATCTGGTTCGCCCACGGCGACCAGGGCGACGACCGCGAGCCCCGGTCGCTGTACCTGATCGGTTCGGCCGACTGGATGCCGCGCAACCTCGACCGGCGGATCGAGGTGATGGTGCCGGTGGCCCACCCACGGCATCAACAGTGGCTCGAGCAGATGTTCGAGTTCATGCTGGCACCCGATTCGGTGCGCTGGGAGCTCGACTCCAGCGGCTGCTGGCATCGACGCGGACCGGAGCGATTCGACGACGGTGACGCGCAGGACCGGTTCTACCGGTGGGTCGCCGAACGTCAGCGCCGCTGAACTCGACGCCCGAACCCGTTCGCCTTCTCGTCGATCACTGTTCATCCGTCGTTCATCTGAACATCAGGTGAACGACACCCGCACTTCTTACCGTTGCAGCGTTCTCGGCCCGACCCCCCAGGTCTCGAACGATTCATCTGACTTTAGGAGAGATGCGTGAACACATCATCGAAACGAATGCTCGTCGCGACCGTCGTCGGCCTGTCGCTGATCGCCGCGGCGTGCGGTAGCGACGAGCCCGAAGCCGTCACCCCCGGCACTAACACCCCCGGCACCAACACCCCCGGCACTAACACCCCCGGCACGGCCGCATCTGGCGGGGACCTGTCGGGCACCATCGCGATCGATGGCTCCAGCACGGTGACGCCACTGATGACCCTTGCCGCCGAGGACTTCCAGATCGCCAACGAGGGGGTGCGGGTCACCGTCGGTACCTCCGGTACTGGTGGCGGGTTCGAGAAGTTCTGCGCCGGCGAGACCGACATCTCGATGGCATCACGCCCGATCAAGGACGAAGAGGTCGCCAGCTGCGCCGACGCCGGCATCGAGCCCGTCGAGTTCGTCGTCGCCAACGATGCGCTGTCGGTGATCACCAACATCGACAACGACTGGGCGACATGCCTCACGCTCGAGCAACTGTCGACGATGTGGAGCCCCGAGAGCGAAGGCACCGTGACGAACTGGAACCAGGTTGATCCGAGCTTCCCCGACCAGCCGCTCGAACTGTTCGGTGCCGGTTCCGACTCGGGCACGTTCGACTATTTCACCGAGGAGATCAACGGTGACACCGGCCTGATCCGGACCGACTACAACCCGAGCGAGGACGACAACGTCACCATCGTCGGTGTCGAAGGCGACCCAGGCGCGGTCGGGTTCCTCGGCCTGTCGTACGTGCTCGTCAACGAAGGTCGGTTGAAGGCGTTGGAAATCGATGGCGGCGAGGGCTGTGTTGCCCCGAGCGCAGCGACCGTGATCGACGGCACGTACTCGCCACTCGGCCGCCCGTTGTTCGTGTACTTCAAGGCCGAGTCGCTAGCCAGGGCCGAAGTCGTCGCGTTTGCCGACTTCTACCGGGCCAACCAGGACATCCTCAGCGAGGAGGCACTGTTCGTCCCGCTCAACGACGAGCAGAAGGCTTCGCAAGAGGCCGCTCTCGCCGCCGTCGCCGGCTGATCGACGCAGCGTCACGAATCCGCCAGACTGTCCACATGTCAACCACTCATCCGGCGGCTGCCGCGGCACCCGTGAGCCTTCGGGCCACGGGCGCCGCTCGGCGCCGTCTCCACGTCGAACAGGGCGTCAAGGCGGTGTTGGCAACCGCGTCGTTCGTCACGATCGGGATCACCGTGTTGATCGTGGTGTCGCTGCTGCGACCGACCATCGACTTCTTCGCCGACGTCTCCATTGGCGAGTTCTTCACCTCGACCCGGTGGACGCCGTTGTTCAACGCGGAGCTCGCCGGGTTCGGTGTGTGGCCGATCGTGGTCGGAACGCTGTGGACCACCGCCATCGCGGTGATCGTCGCCGTGCCGCTGGGGTTGGCCTCGGCGTTCTACCTCAGCGAGTTCGCCAAACCACGTACCCGGTCAATCATCAAGCCGGTCCTAGAGATCCTCGCCGGAATCCCCACGGTCGTGCTCGGGTTCTTCGCGCTGTTCTTCGTCAACCCCGAGATCGTCGCCAGGTTCTGGCCGATCGGCAACGTCGGCACCTACTCCGGGCTTGCCGCCGGCATCGTCGTCGGGATCATGATCTTGCCCACGGTGGCCTCGCTGTCGGAAGACGCGATGCGCGCTGTGCCCCAGGGGCTGCGCCAGGGGGCGTTCGCCCTCGGCGGCACGCAACGCGAGGTGTGCACCTCGGTGGTGTTCCCCGCCGCGTTGTCGGGCATCGTGGCCGCAATTGTTCTCGCCGGCTCGCGGGCCATCGGCGAGACGACGATCGTGTTGATCGCAGCTGGCAGCAAGCCGGCGATCACCGCCAACCCCGGCGACGGGATGCAATCGATGGCCAGCTTCATCGGTTTCGCCGGTATCGGCGACCTTCCGACCGGCAGCACCGGGTACCAAACGATCTTTGCCGTGGGAACACTGCTGTTCGTGATCACCCTGATCCTCAACATGATCAGCATCCGCGTCGTCCGCCGCTTCCGCGAGGTTTATGAATGAGCACGGTGGCCGAATGAGCACGGATCACGCAGTTGAACCCTCCGAGGTGGTCGACCTGCGCTCCCGCGTCGGCGGCGGGCGACGGGCCAAGGACATTGCCTTCAAGGTTGCGCTGCTTGCCTCGCTCGGGATCGCGCTCGGATCGCTGCTGACCCTGCTGGTCGACTTGTTCATCGAAGGCAGCCCACGGCTCAACTGGGCACTCATCGAGAACATGCCGTCGGCCCGACCCGCACGAGCGGGCATCCAGTCGGCGATCTTCGGGTCGTTGTGGGTGGTCGGGCTGACCGCGTTGTTGTCGCTGCCGCTCGGCATCGCCGCGGCGGTGTACCTCGAGGAGTTCGCCCACAAGGGCCGCTGGTACAACAAGCTGATCGATCTCAACGTGCAGAACCTGGCTGCAGTGCCGTCGATCGTCTACGGCATCCTCGGATTGGCGTTCATCGCCAGGGGTCCGCTCGGGTTCGGGTTCACGGTCAAGACCGCAGCGCTGATCCTGACCATGGTGGTCCTGCCCACGGTGGTGATCACATCGCGCGAGGCGATCCGTGCGGTTCCCAACTCGTTGCGGTTCGGTGGCTACGCGCTCGGCGCTACCAGATGGCAGATGGTGTACCGGCAGGTGCTGCCATCGGCGCTGCCCGGCATCGCCACGGGCAGCATCCTGGCCACCTCTCGCGCCCTGGGCGAATCGGCGCCGTTGCTGATGGTCGGGGCGCTGACCTTCGTCACGTTCAACCCCGACGGGCTCGACAGCCAGTACGCCGTGCTCCCGTTGCAGATCTTCCGTTACATCAGCGAAGCCCGCCAGGAGTTCAAGCCGCTTGCCGCTGCGTCGGCGATCGTGCTCGTCATCATCCTGGTTCTGATGAACTCGGTCGCTATCTTCGTTCGCAACAGGTATCAAAAGAAGTGGTGAGCCACATGCAGAAAGAGGACGTCATGGTCGAACCGGTCCGTGCTCGGGTGATCGTCAATGATCGCGCCGTGCCCGACGATGACGCCTCGTCCCCGGTGGTGGTGCGCGCCCAGGATCTGAACGTGTACTACGGCTCCTTTCGCGCGGTGCGCGATGTCAACCTCGACATTCGTCGCAGTGAGATCACCGCGTTGATCGGCCCTTCGGGCTGCGGTAAGTCCACGGTGTTGCGCTGCTTCAATCGGATGAACGACCTGATCGAGTCGTGCCGGGTCGAGGGATCGGTTACCTATCACGGCCTCGACCTGTACGCGAAAGAGGCCGAACCGGGCGAGGTCCGCCGGCGCATCGGGATGGTCTTCCAGAAGGCCAACCCGTTCCCGAAAAGCATCTACGACAACATCGCATTCGGTCCGCGGGTGAATGGCACCAAGAAGAAGTCGGCGCTCGACGACATCGTCGAGAAGTCGCTCCATGGCGCAGCGTTGTGGGACGAGGTGAAGGACCGCCTCGACACGTCGGCAATGGGCCTGTCCGGTGGCCAGCAACAGCGGTTGTGCATCGCCCGCGCCATCGCCGTGGAGCCCGAGGTGTTGTTGATGGACGAGCCGTGCTCGGCGCTCGATCCGATCGCCACGGCGCGCATCGAAGATCTGATGCAAGAGATCAAGCAGCAGTACACGATCGTGATCGTCACCCACAACATGCAACAGGCTGCCCGCGTCAGCGACCGCACCGCGTTCTTCACCACCGAGGTCAGCTCGGAGGGGGATCGCCGCACGGGCGTGCTGGTCGAAGTCGACCGCACCGCGAAGATGTTCTCGTCGCCCAACGATGAGCGCACCGAGCAGTACATCACAGGGAGGTTCGGCTGATGGACGAGCTCCGCAGGGGGTTCCACGGGGATCTCGACGAAGC
>JAYURF010000055.1:0-6326 GCA_043756365.1 Acidimicrobiales bacterium | reverse complement strand
GCGCCACGAGCCCCCGAGAAGACACGGCCAAACCTCACCGAATGCATCGTCGTCGTTCATCGATGGAACCATACGGTGAGCCAGCCGCCTTCGCAGGCGCGTATTGCCCGGTCCTCGCTCACGACGCAAGCGCGCTGGCGGGCGAAGAACGACGTGCGCATCACCGGAGTATCTACAGATCTGGCGCGGCGGGTAGAGCCTCAGGTTTCGGGCCCACGCGCGAACGCGACATGACTCATTCCTACGGACCACCGTCACGCGAGCGGGTGACATTGACGACTTGCACGAGTTGCTGCGGTAACAGCTGCTCGGTGGTCACTGGTCTCCTTCACGGGACGTGCGTTACGCTCGTCGCGAAACGCATCGGGCGGTACCTGTTTCTCGGCAGTTCCGGGCTTGTTGCGCTCGTGTGAGGAGAGGGGGAACACCATGGAGTATTTCGACCTCGGCGACTACACGCGTGCCGTCACCACGACCTCTGCCGAGGCGCAGATCTGGTTCGACCGGGGTCTCAGGTGGACCTACGGGTACAACCACGAGGAGGCCGTGGAGTGTTTCCGCAAGGCCATCGCCGCCGATCCGGCTTGCGGGATGGCCTATTGGGGTCTCGCGTACGCCATCGGGCCGAACTACAACAAGCCGTGGAACCTCTTCGAGCCCGACGAGAAGGCGGCTGCGCTGACCGAGGCGAACACGGCGCTCGACACGGCGCGGGCCGTGCCGGGGCAGTCGCCGGTCGAGACGGCCATGATCCGGGCACTTGCCGCGCGATACCCGACCGACCACGAGATTGAGGACTTCGGGCCGTGGAATGATGCATTCACCGACGCCATGCGCCCGGTGTACGAGGCACATCCGCACGATCTCGAAGCGGTAACCGTGTTCGTCGAAGCCTGCATGAACCGGACTCCCTGGCTCCTGTGGGACCTCCCGACGCGGACGCCGGCGGACGGCGCGTCGACAGAGGAGGCACGCGCGGCGCTCGAGCGTGCGTTCGCCGACACGCCTGGGGCCTGGGACCACGCTGGGCTCCTTCACCTGTACATCCACCTCATGGAGATGTCGCCGTGGCCGGAGCTCGCACTGAGTCATGGTGATCGTCTCTGCGAGATCGTCCCCGACAGCGGTCATCTGCAACACATGGCGACCCACATCGACGTGCTCTGCGGCGACTACCACACCGTCATCACTCGCAATCAGCGGGCAGCGGTGGTCGATCGCAAATTCGAGGACTATGCCGGGAGCGCGAACTTCTACACCCTCTATCGGATCCACAACGTCCACTTCGCCGCGTACGGCGCGATGTTCATTGGCCGGAAGTCGCAGGCGCTCGCCGCAGCCGACGCGTTGCGGCAGCTGCTTCCGGTCGAGACGGTGGCCTTCCTCCCGGATTTCTTCGAGGCGTTCTGGGGCATCCGGCTGCACGTGCTGATCCGTTTCGGGATGTGGCAGGAGATCCTCGACGAGCCGTTGCCCGACGATGCCGAGCTCTTCAGCTTCACGACCGCACTGCAGCGCTACGCGCGCGCCGTGGCGCTGGCGAATCTCGGTCGGATCGCGGATGCCGAGGTGGAGATCAACCTTTTCCACCCTGCTCGCGCAGCAGTCCAGGAGACCCGGTACATGTTCAACAATCCGGCCGAGAGCGTGCTGGCGATCGCCGAACACATGGCCCAGGGCGAACTCGCTTACAAGTCGGGCCACATCGACGAAGGGCTCGACCACCTGCGCGACGCAGTCGTCGCGTCCGACGAACTCCTGTACGACGAGCCGTGGGGTTGGATGCAGCCACCGCGCCACGCACTGGCTGCGCTGCTGCTGGACCAGGGCCGTCATGCCGATGCGGAGGCAATCTACCGCGCCGACCTCGGCCTCGACGACACGCTGCCGCGTGCCGTCCAGCACCCTCGCAACGTCTGGTCGCTGCACGGACTCGATGAATGCCTCGGTGCCCGAGGCGAGACGGTCGAGCGGACGCACGTGCAGGCGCTGCTCGCCCAGGCGCTCGCACGCTCGGAGGTGCCGGTCCGATCGTCGTGCTACTGCCGCCCCGCAGCATGACGGTGGCGCGTCGGGCTACGTCCGGCAAGTGCGTTCGCGGCACCCCGCCCGTTTCGAAGTGGTCAGCAGCGGGTAGGCAGCCCCCGCACGTCGATCGATAGATGAAGTGAGGAGGCGCATCCATGGTCCTCGACAGGCGAGAGAAGAGACGGCTGCCATCCACGCTGGCGAGATCTCCGGAGAAGGCTCAAGACACGTACATGCACACCCTGGAAGCAGCGGAGGCGGAGCACGGAGATGGCGAGGCCGCCCACCGAATCGCCTTCAGCTCCCTCAAGCACTCGTTCGAAAAGGTCGGCGATCACTGGGAGGCCAAGGACGAGCGGGGGCCGAGCGACGCCCAGGATGCCAAGCGGGGGGCCGAAGCTCTCAACAGCGACACGCCAACCGCCGGTGGAGTAAACGCCAATGCGTCAAAGGTCCACTTACTTGACGTGGCGAAGCGTCTCGACGTAACCGGTCGGAGTCGGATGACGAAAGCGGACCTCGTCGAGGCGATCGCCAAGGCGAACCGACGAGCCACCGCTCGCGCCAGTCGAACGTGACCTGTACCCCACCGGCTCGGCCTCGCGCCGGTCGTTGATCATCCGTAGGGGTGCTCGATCTCCTCGATCGGCACGCCCGACCGGATCGCGCGCACGACGCGGCCGATATGGCGTTCGCGCGCTTCCTGATTGGGGAGCGCCAAGGCGTCGGTGTGCTGGCCGCGCTTTTCGACGATGCGCACGCGGTCGCCGAGTACGTCACCGAGTCGGCGGCGCCAATCCTCGGTGGTGTAGCCCTCGTCGCGGTCGAACAACTCGAACGTCGCCAGCTCGTCGTCCGGGAGCCGGCTGGCCGCCAGGCCCGCGTCGCCACTGACGACAGCGTTGCGCCAGCCCTCGGTGAACAGGTTCGACACACTGTCGCGGGGCATCGCCCGCAGGTAGCGCATCGTGAGCCCGGGCCTCAGCGACCGCGCCACGTGCCGATTGAGCTGGAACATTCGCGACCGCATGTCGTGCGCGAGCAAACCCGCCGACAGACGCACGATCGCACCCCGCTCGCCACGCGTGAACCGCTTGAGTTCCTCCTCGGTGGGTCGCGCCTGAGGAAACGGGCAGACCGGCACGACGAACTGGGCGTAGGCCACCCGCCGCCCTCGCACCGGTGCGAACGCAGCGAACGTGAGACCTTTCATGGCGCCCAGCGACACGCCCGTCCACAACATGTTGGACAGGTCGGTCGAGGTCGTCTCCGCGATGTGGTCGCACACGAGGTGCGAGACGTGTGCGCACATCGGGAACGACATCGTCGATGCGAGTCGCTCCACCTCCGTCTGGTCGGAGACGTTGTCAGGCGACCGCTCGGGGCCGAACACGATCCCGTCGAGGCCGTGCTCCATCGCCTTGAGGAGCGAGTGCATCACCGGGCCCTCAGGACCGAGGCTGAGTGGGGTAGCCGTGCCGACCGTCAGCTGTACCGGGCCTCGGTCGCGCTTGGTGGTGCTGCGGCCATGGATGACCTCTCGCTCGATGCCGTCGTCAGTGAGCACGCGGTATCGCTCGATCGTGCCGTACCGGCCGTGGTGGGTGCGGCGTGTCGGTTCGACTTCGGCGAGCTGCATGCCGGGCGACCAGCGATCGCCCAGTCCATCGAGTCCCGTCTGATTCGCGCTCACCATCACACAGATACCGTAAGCGACCCGGATCATCCTTGATGTCGCGTCGGATGAAGATCCGGCCCGCACGCCGGAGATCGCGCCGAACGGCCAGAAGGCCATGCTGATACCAGCCGCCGTGCTCAGCGCCCTCAGCGCGCTGTGCGCGAATGCGGCGTCGCCGTCTTGGCGGGGGCCTTCTTGACGCGCGCCTTCTTGACGGCGGCTGGCAGGGCGGCGCGCTCGGCACGTTCGGCAGCGGCGAGATGCTCGGCGATCGACGCATCGAGATGGTCGCGGTAGCGCTCGGGGTCGGGCATCAGATCGCGGTCGGCGGTGAACATGAAGGCGAACCGTCCTGCGAAGCTCGTCACGCAGTGGAACAGCCCTATCCCGTCGATGAGCGGCACGCAGCCCGTGCTGCGCACCAGCTCGCATCCCAGGAAGTAGAGCGGTACCGGCGAACCCGGCACGTTGGTGACGATCGTGTTGGCCTGCACCGGGCCCCGCGTGCCCAGCGCCGCGACGCCGCGCACGGCGGCACCGACGAGCGCACCCGGGAGCGCCTGGGCAACATCGAGCAGGACCGGCATCGCCACCCCATTCTGAGCAGCCTTCTTGGTGGCGGTCTCGGCACTGATCGCCGCCAGCCGCATGAGCGGCTCGTCGATATCGCTGTGCAACGACACGCGCATGCCGCTGATCTGATTGCCGCCTGCACCGGCCTCGCCAGGCGTTCGCGTCGAGACAGGTACCAGGGTCACGAGCGACTCGGTGGGCGGCTCGCCGATCTCTGTGAGGTAGGCGCGCAACGATCCGCCCACGACCGACAGGCAGGCATCGTTGATGCTCGCCCCCGGCACATGGTTCTTGATCCGCTTCATGTCGGCCAGGGAGCACCGCGCTTCCTCCCAGGTGCGATGGGCCGACACGCGCTGGTTGAAGTGGGTGCGCAGCACCTTCGGACCGCGCCCGGGTCGACGCCGCACCGACGTGGTCAACTCGCGTGCGAGCGGAGCGACGTTGCCGGCCACCGACCGCAACGCTTGGAGCGGATTCTCGACGGCGCTGATGCCGGCCCGACGCAACAGGTCGGCCCCGGTCGGAGTCGGCTCGGGTTGCCACTCGTCGACGACGATCGGTTCGGCGGCATCGGCCGCCAGTTCGTGCATCACGTTGAGCAGTTCGACGCCCGACTGTCCGTCAATCGCTGCATGGTGCACTTTGAGCACCGTCGCAAAACACCCGGGCGGTTGCCCTTCGACGTTGTCAAGACCGTCGATCACGGTCATCTCCCAGGGTGGACGGCTGAGGTCGATCGGGCGCGACTGCAGGCGAGCGACCTGGGTGCGGAACTGACGCCAGTCACCCGGTTTGGGGATGGCCAGATGTCGGACGTGGAACTCGAGATCGAAGTCGGGATCGTCGATCCAGTACGGCCGATCGAGCTCCAGAGGGACGTGGATGAGCTTCTGGCGCAGTGATGGCACGAGGGGTAGGCAGCGTGCGAGCTTGGCGAGGATGTCTTCGAACGATGGCGCACCGTTGGGGGCGGTAGACGGGTCGTACACCGCGACCATGCACAGATGATTTGGTGTGCGCGGCGTCTCCGACGCCAGCATCGTGGTGTCGATCAGGCTGAGTTGCTTCACAAACGCACAGACTAAACGATTCTGACACTTGTGTCGCCCACGTTCTGTTCGCGTGCGGCACGCACCGAGCCTCCGCGCTAGCGTTCGTGACACCATTGTCAGAAACTCTGGCTGGATGGGCACGATTACTGCCCAGCCCAACCCGGACAACACTGGAGAACCGCACACCATGAGCAATCTGCAACCCGGAGCCCACGTCGAGACACGCGGCGACGCACCCGCCGTCGTCATGGCCAACTCCGGACTCATTGTTACGTACGCCGAGCTCGACGCCAGATCGAGGCAGGTGGCCCAGATGCTGCGCGCCCACGGTCTGCAATCGGGCGACCACATCGGGATCATGCTGGAGAACCACCCCCGCTACTACGAGGTGTTCTGGGGCGCCCAGCGGGCCGGGCTCTACACCACGCCGATCAACTGGCACCTGAAGGCCGACGAGGCCGGCTACATCATCGATGACTGCGGCGCGCGAGCCATCTTCGTGTCGAAAGCACTCGAGCGCGTCGCCGCCGAGTTGTCGGCCTCGCTGGGCCACGTCGAGGTGAAGTTGATGATCGACGGCACCATCCCGGGCTTCGACAGCTACGAAGACGAGATTGCCAAGTACCCGGCCGAGCCGCTCGTCGATGAGGCCGAGGGTCAGTTCATGTTCTACTCGTCGGGCACCACGGGCCGGCCGAAAGGCATCAAACCGGCACGCCAGGAGATGCCGTACGGTGCCGGCGGCGGCGCACTCGTCTCGCTGATCCAAATGATGTACGGCTTCTCGCCCGACACCGTCTACCTGTGCCCGGCACCGCTGTACCACGCCGCCCCACTCGGCTGGTCGACCGCGGCCCAGCGGCTCGGCGCAACCGTGATCGTGATGGAGGAGTTCGACCCGGTGCACTGCCTCGAACTGATCGAGCGCTACCGCGTCACCCACGTGCAGTTCGTCCCGACCCACTTCATCCGGATGCTCAAGCTGTCCGACG
>JAYURF010000054.1:0-6336 GCA_043756365.1 Acidimicrobiales bacterium | reverse complement strand
GTGAATGGGCATACAACCAGGCGTCGGCTGGGATGATCGTCGCCGGCACCGGCACCGGCACTGAGAGCGATGCGGGTGCCGAGACGTTCGCGCTCACCGCGGAGGCGGCGGCCGTTCTGGCCACGCCGGATCATCCCGCGTATGGGATGGGCATGTTCCACCGTTTACCCCAGACCATGCGCGCCCTGGAGGACATGCCGGCCAGCTTCCGCAGCGGCGTCGGCCACGATTACGACAGCCACGGGCCCCAGGGCGCGGTCGGGATCGAGCGCAGCTTCGAGCCGTGGAACCGTGCGTTCCTGTTGCCGGTGGTGCTACCGGCCCTCGACGGGGTGATCGACAAATTGCACGCTGGTGCCCGTGTGGCCGACATCGGCTGCGGGGCCGGCAGCGCGGTGCTGTTGATGGCTAAAGCGTTTCCGAACAGCACGTTCGTTGGGTACGACATCTCGCGCTACGCCCTCGATCGTGCGGTCGCCAAGCTCGGCGAAGCGGGTTGTGTCAACGCCTCGTTCCACGATCCGCGCGACCAACCGCTGCCGAGCGACGGTTCCGTCGACGTGGTGATGACGTTCGACTGCATCCACGACATGACCCATCCGCAGGAGATGATCGCCTCGATCCGAGCAGCGCTCGCGACCGACGGCACCTGGCTGCTGGTCGACATCAAGGCTCTCGACACGTTCGCCCAGAACGCGCGCAAGAACCCGATGGCCGCGCTGATGTACGGCATCAGCGTGTTGAGCTGCATGTCCTCCGCGCTGAGCGAGCAGGGTGGTGCCGGTCTCGGCACGCTCGGCCTCTCAGAGAACGTCGCCCGTGAGATGGCTGCCGCAGCGGGCTTCACCCGGTTCCGCAAGCTCGCTGTCGACCATGCGGTCAACGCCTTCTACGAGGTTCGTCCCTAACGAGAACGTACTAGCCATCACGACAAACGTGCAGTTCTCAACTGCGGGCGATCACCTGCATGCGGCGGGCGGAAAACAACCACTCGCCGGTGCCCCGGTTGCGGCGGTACTCGTCGTGGTAGGTGGCCAAGAGCGTGCCAGGCCCGCCACGTTTGCGGTGGAACTGCTCCGATATCGTCACCCGGCCGGTTCCCGTGCCGAGCGTTTCGTCTACCTCGAACACGCACGCGCCGGGTGTCTGCACGATCCACTGAAACGGCTTCATCGTTGCGGCCCACGCGGCGGCGATCGCGTCGCGGCCGTTGGCTGACGTGCCCGGCACCGCCTCCCACAGTCCATCGTCGGTCCACGTCGCCAGCCAAGCTGCAGCGTCATTGCGGATGATGCCGTCGCTGAAGCGGGCCACGAGCTGGCGCAGGGCCGCGTCGGTCGCGGCACCGGGTGCACCTGAGACCGAAGCGGCACGGGTGGTGGTGACCCCGTCGAAGTGGCTGAGCGTGAGGCCGACCTCGGCCGCGGCAACGGTGCGCACATGGTCGATGAGCTGATCCCGGTCCATCATCCCGTCGTGGGCTGCGAACTGCACGGCGAGACCGTCGACCAGCGCGGTGAGCCGTGTGGCCGATGCGTTCGGTGAGGCGCATACGAACTCGCCGGATTCGACCCCGGCTTCGAGGACGCCGACCAGCAATCCCGACGTCTGTTCGTCGAGCTCCTGGCTGATCCGTTTCATCATCGGGTTACGCAGCGCTTCGCCCCAGCCGTCGATCCACAGCATCCATTCGACGTCGTCGCTGCCCTCTGGGACGTAGTTCTGGATTGCCCGATCGAGTTGCGCCATCGCCGTCGGCGCCGCCTGGATCTCGCTCTCCATCTCCGCTAGATCCTTCCGGGCGTAGTGCTCGAACGCTTCGGCGAGCAACTGCTCCTTGGAATCGAAGTGGTAGTGGATGAGGCTGCTCGATACTTCGAGCCGCTTGGCGACATCGCTGATGCGCGTGCCCGCGAAACCGCGCTCGATCACCACCTGGCAGGTGACCTCGAGGATCTCCGTACGCCGTTCGGCCACCGTCTGCTTCTTCACCTGTTGCGACGATATCGGTGGCAACCGCGCTGGAGCGGGACCGCTCCTGCAACCGACCGGGCACGGGGCGACGGACCAAGATCGACGACGATCAAAGCGGATCCCACGCTGCGTCACGCTTTTCCCGGTGCGCCCTCGCCGCCTCCTCGGGATTGTTGGTGAAACCGGTGAGGATCTGTGTGCGGTTTTCTAGCTCCTTGGCGAACCGAAGGCTCGGAGCATCGAGTGCCGAGTTGAGCCCGATCTTCGTCTGCCACACACCGAAGGGGTTGTTCGTGGCGATGAGACGCGCCATTCGCAGCGACGCCTCCATCAGCTCATCGGCCGGCACCACTTCGTGGACCAGCCCGATGCGAAACGCCTCGGCCGCGTCGATGATGCGGCCGGTCAGCATCAGCTCACGAGCCGCGCCGGCACCGACGATCTTCGGGAGCAGGTAGCTCGTACCCATGTCCATCGAAGACAAGCCCGCCTTGATGAAGATCGACGCGAAGCGCGCCTGCTCGGACGCGATCCGGATGTCGCAGTGCAAGGCAAACGCCAGCCCGCCTCCCACCGCCACGCCGTTGACCGCGGCGATCACCGGGATCGGCAACTCGTAGAGGCGGGTGTATTGATCGGTGAGCCTGACCTGCGAGTTGTACATGGTTTTGAAGTCGGTCTGCGCCGGTTCCGTCCACGGCTCGCCGGTGCCGCTCAGGTCCGCGCCGGCGGAGAACCCGCGTCCAGCGCCGGTGAGGATGGCCACGCGGTACGCGCCCGGGGCGCTGATGGCGTCGAGCGCGGTGTCCATTCCATTCAACAACGAGCCGTCGATCGCGTTGAGCACCCCAGGGCGATTCAACGTGATGCGAGCAACGCCGGGTTCGAGCGTGTCAACTTCGACGGCAGCCATTGCGGCATCGTATTCGGCAAGCCGACCCGACCACGCTCAAGCCCATCACTACGCTGAGACCCACCCCTGGCGACGCAGATTCTCCCGCAGGAAATCTTGCGGCGAGGGGGGCGAACCACTTCGGGCTCCGGCAGGAAACGGCCGTGACGGGCGCGGTAGCGTGATTCGATCGCGGTGGGCAGCCGCCAGGAAACGGAGCAGGACCGATGGAACTTGACGAGATGAAGGCCAAGGCGGCGGCATTGTCGCCATGGGCGCACATGGCCACCGTTGGTGCCGACGGCAACCCCGACGTCGTGCCGGTGCACCCGTGTTGGGGGGCTCCCGTCGGTGCCGCGGACGGCGACGATGACGTCATCTGGATCATGGCCGGGGAGACGTCGGTGAAGGCCCACAACATCGCCGCCAACCCGAACGTGGCACTGCACTGGCAGGTGACCGAAAAGGGCGACGGGGTCGAGATGTGGGGCACGGCAACGATGCACACCGACCTCGAAACGAAGCGTCGACTGTGGAACGGGGTGTTCGACTACGACTTGAACCTGTTCGCCCCAGGCGGTCCCGACGACTCGGCCGGTACCGCGTTCATCGCGGTGCGCCCCAACCGGGCGCTGTGGCTCGACACCTATGGCATGGGTGGGAGCGCCCGCTGGTCGCAGTGAAATACCCGGGCCGCCTGACCGCGCTGTCGCGTTCGGTCGCCGGTCGCCGCGTGATCGTGACCGGTTCCGGGTCGGGGATGGGGCGCGCCACGGCGCACCTGTTCGCCGACGAGGGCGCCAGGGTTGTGGTGGTCGACCTCGACCCCGAGCGCGTGGCGACGGTGGCCGACGAGATCCGCAGCGTGCACGGAGCCGACGCAGTGCTCGAGGTGGCCTGCGATGTTGCCGATCACGACCAGCTCAAGGGCTTGGTGACCACGGTTGTCGAGCACTTTGGCGGTATCGACGTGTTGATCAACAACGCCGGCGTGTCGTTGCTCAACTCGGCGTTTCAGGACGAGGACACCTACGAGGCCAACTGGGCACGCACCCTCCAAATCAACCTCACAGCGCACTCGCGCCTCATCCGGCTGTGCCTGCCCAGCCTGAGCGCGACCGGCGGTGGTCGGATCGTCAACATCGCCTCGACCGAGGCAATCGTCGTGACCGCCGGCCTTGCCGCCTACGCGGCCACCAAGGCCGGTGTGGTCGGCCTCACCAAGAGCTTCGCTGTCGAACTCGGCCGCCATGGTGTGACCGTCAACTGCATCTGCCCCGGCCCGATCAACACGGCAATGACGTCGGGCATCGATACCGCGGCCAAGGAGATCTACGCCAAACGACGGGTCCCGTTACGCCGCTATGGCGATCCCGAGGAGGTCGCCCAGATGACGCTGAGCCTGTGCCTGCCCGCGGCCAGCTTCCTCAACGGAGCCATCATCCCCGTCGACGGCGGCATGTCCATCCGCCACACCTGACGCGGTCATCCGGCGGTTAGCCGCCCGGTTAGCCGGCGTAGCCATCGAGGATGCCGGTGAGGCCGGTGGGGTGTTCGCCGAGGGCGAGTTGCTCGAGGATGCCGGTTCCCGTCTCACGTCGGCCGTCCGGCGCGGTGTAGGTGGCCCGGCATACTGCTTGAACGTGGACGCTGGCCCGGTCGCAGGGGTTGTCGACGGGGAGTCGCAGGCGTTCGCCGGCCACCAACTCCTCTCCGTTCCACACGCCGTGCCCGTAGCGGGGATGGCCGTAGCCGAGGCCGCACATCATGAACTCGTAGAGCGGTTCGAGCCGCACCGTGCTGATGCCGCCGTCCCAGTCGATGAGGTCGTACTCGAACCACTCGGCGTACCTGGTTCCCGGTCGCCATGCGAGGCGGTAGTCGACGGTACGTACGACGTGGGCATCCGCGTCGCCATCGGCGGCGATGGCTCCGATCTCGTGCCAACGACGCCCATCGCCGTATTCGGTGACGTCGAAGTGGGTACTGAACGACGGGAAGCTGACCGGGGCCCAGAGCCAGAAGAACTGCGGCGGCCAGCCGACGGGCGCGCCGCCCATGGGCTCGCCAACCGGGCGGATCCCCCACGACCGATCCCGCGACCCGACCGCATCGTCCGGGTTCACGCCGATGTGCTCACCATCCACCTCGATCCACCCGCTCCACGTGCCGAACTGGGTGAGGCGGGTGTAATCGAAGAAGGTGCGCACCCCGATGCGCTGAAAGAAGTGCGGCTCCTCGATTGCCGGCGATCGACGCTCGAACAGCAGTTCTGCGCGTAGGCCGTGATCGGGGGCGTCGACGGTGATCCGGATCGTGTGCAGCGGGCGGATGATCTCGACGGTGACCGGGCCGATGCTGGTGGCGTCGATGCGGTCGATGGGGGCTCGCTTGGACGAAAACACCGAGAGCTGCTCGCCGTTGCGGACCACGCTGAAGGCGGTATCGCACACATGCCGGTTGGGGTACAACCCCATCGCCAGCGCGAAGTACAACGACCCGTCGGGGGAGTATCCGTTGAAGAAGTAGCGGTCGTAGTGGTTCACGTCGCCGTCCGCCGAATGGGCGACCGGCGCGCTCGAATGATGAATCGGGTAGTCGTCGAAACTGGTCAGCACCCGCGCGACCGTAGCCACGTCGCAGGCCTGCCTGCGGTGTCGCACGGGCGAACGCCACTGGCGGGCGAGCGGCGTACCCTGTGGCCCGGTGGAACCGACGACCGCGACCAACGAACCACGAAGTCGGTGGCAGATCTCGGCGGTCGGCTACCGGCGTGTTTGTGTGGCCGCACTCGTGATGCTGTGCGTGATCATCGTCAGCGGGGTCGCCGTCCGCCTGACCGGATCGGGCCTCGGCTGCGACGATTGGCCGGCATGCAACGACGAGCGGCTCATCGACGTGTCGTCACGCCACGCGGCGATCGAACAGGTCAACCGGTTGTTCACGGGCCTGGTCTCGGCTGCGGTTGTGCTCGCCGTGCTCGGCTCGCTGCGCCGGGTGCCACGACGTCGTGACCTCACGCTGTTGTCGCTCGGGTTGGTGGTCGGGGTGCTGGCCCAGATCGTCCTCGGCGGCGTGACGGTGCTGGTCGACCTGCACCCAGCTGCCGTGCAAGGTCACCTCGTGGTGTCCATGGTGTTGGTCGCCAACTCGGTGGTGCTCGTGCACCGCAGCGGTCTGACCGATAGGCCGCGGGTGCGCGCCGTTGCACCCAACGTCGGCCGCAACCTGTGGTGGTGCGGTGCGGCGACAGCGATAGCGATCGTGGCTGGCACGGTCGTCACCGGCGCGGGCCCGCATGCCGGTGACGAGCGGGCTCGGCGTTTCGCTGTGTCGATCGGAGCGGCAGCGCGCGTTCACAGCATCGCGGTGTGGTTCGCGGTCGCGTGCGTGGCGGCGCTGATGCTGCGGTTGCGCAGCCGCCCGTCAGATCGGGCAGTGCTCGAAGCCCCGCTGACGATCTGGGTGTG
>JAYURF010000053.1:0-6342 GCA_043756365.1 Acidimicrobiales bacterium | reverse complement strand
GCTGGAACGGTGTCGGTCATCGCAGGCCTTCGGCGTCGAGTCGGGCGAGAACACTTGGTGAGGTGGGCAGCTCGAAGCCTGTCGCGAACCGATTGAGGAACATGGTCGCACCGATGGTGACGCTCAGCTCGACGAGGACATGATCGGGCCAGCACGAGCGTGCCGCCGCCCAGATGTCATCGGGGACTGCGCCGCTGGCTCCGGCCATCGCGTCGATCCAACGCAGCAACGCACGCTCGGCGACGTCGGTGAACGCTTCCTCCACCGGCACTTCACCGCGCAGGCCGCGTACTTCGGTGGCA
This sequence comes from Acidimicrobiales bacterium, assembly GCA_043756365.1. Lineage (GTDB taxonomy): Bacteria > Actinomycetota > Acidimicrobiia > Acidimicrobiales > Ilumatobacteraceae > VFMC01. Next base: position 6,040 of record JAYURF010000053.1, on the reverse strand, counting down.
CTCAAGCCGGCATCGACCGCAACGGCGGTATGCGAATTGATGCAGTACTGGCAACCCAGCAGTGCCGATGTCCGCAGGATTGCGAACTCCTTGTGCCGGTTGGAGGAGGCACCTCCTCCGAGGGCTGCACCGACGAAGGCGATGGTCGGTGCCAGTAGCTCTGGCACGTTGGCGAGCGCGGCGACGATCGGCCCCGGATCTCCACCGCCGAAGTACTGCCTGGCGAGGATCGGAGACGTGGCTTCATCGAGCAGATCGATCCGCGGCATGGGGCAATCCTTCCAGTTCGACAGGCAGCCGCCCTCGTTGTTGCGCCGAGTTTCGTGATTGTTTTCGGCTGTCCGATCGATCACCGTCGACTCCCGGCCTATGGTCATCGAATGGTCGGCATCGTCGAGCACTGGAATGCCGTCTGGCAGACGGCATTGCCCGATCGGATGAGCTGGTACCAACGCAGCACCGAGCCTTGACTCACACTGTTGCGCCGTGTAACGGTGCCTTCAGCGACCATCGCAGTCATCGGCACCGGTGCGTCAGCATTGATCGATGAGCTCCTCGTCGACGGACACCGTGTGATCGCCAACGACATCTCGGCAACTCCGCTGGCGCTGGTGCGCTCACGGGTTGGTGAACATGATCGGCTCGTCACGCTCACCGGCGATGCCCGAACGGTGGCCTTCGCCGAATCGATCGACGCATGGCACGACCGCGCCGTGTTCCATTTCCTCACGACTGCTGCCGATCGTGCCGCGTACGCCGCCGCCGCAGCGCGAGCTGTTCATCGCGGTGGTCACGTCGTCCTCGCGGCGTTCGCGCGAAGCGGTCCGACGCATTGCAGCGGTCTCCTCGTGCACCAACATGACGAAGCGTCGATCGTCGACGCCTTTGCTCCGGCGTTCAACCTCATCGAATCGTTCGAGACCGATCACACGACGCCGTCGGGTGCCATCCAGCGGTTCACGCACGCCGTCTTGAGGCGGTGCTGACGCAGGTCGTTCTACAGGTCGAGGAACGAGTGATCAGGCGATGCGGTTGGCAAGCCGCTGGCCCGCCAGGCATGCATTCCACCGATCAGATCGGCCATCGCCGTGAAACCCAGGCGTGCCAGACTTGCCGCGGCCAACGACGAGCTGTACCCGCCGTTGCACACCACCACCATTGCTTGGTCGTACGAGGTCACCTGCGGGTGGCGGTAACCGTTCATCGGGTCGAGGTGCCACTCCAGCACGGTTCGCGGAACGTGGATCGAGCCGGCGATCACACCGGACCGGGCGCGGTCGACGTGCGTCCGGGTGTCGATGACCAACGGTGGATCAGCGGAGTCGAGCAGCCGGTGCAACTCGCTCGCCTCCACCCGACCGATCGTCGAGCGTGCCTCGAACATCAGATCATGAACCGTTGTTCGCTCGCCACGGCGAAAGACCGCCAGACCGTCGCGAGCCAGCGATCGATCCGGGGTCATCTCGAACTCGGCGCACAACGCAGCGAAACCGGTCGGCTCGATTTTCGCCGAATCGGGCCGGCCAGAATCGGGCCGGCCGGACAGGATCGGGGCGAAAGCCAGCCACCCGCCGGGCAGCAGGTGTTGCACGGCCTGATGCAGGCCTGTGCGGCGAACTTCCGGCTGAGCATGAAGAATCGACTCATCGATCAGTGCCAGCCGGAAGCGCTCGGCGAGCTGCATGCACGGATCGTTAGAGCAGACCACGACGGGAATCTCACCGCACGCCACAGCAGGACGCGCAACAGCACTGCTGGACGCGCGGATCACCTTCAGCACCGCTGCGGCACCGACGCGTTCCGCCAACGAGCGGACCGCGGCGGGTAGCGGATGCTGTTCGATCACACCTGGCAACGTACGCGATCACCACCACGACGTGCGTGGCGGATCACGAAACAATCACAAAACTTCAGGTACCTGATGCACCAACAGCATCATCGAGTGGAAGCGCTCGCAGCTACGTTCGCCTCCCCATCGCCATCTACTGTTGCGACGATCCCAATTCGGAGGCACACCATGAACACTGCAGTGATCGTCGAAGCCGGCCGCACGGCTGTCGGTAGGCGCAACGGCGTCTTCGCCGACGTCCACGCCTCGCACCTGCTGTCGCACGCCCAGGTCGGCGTGCTCAACCGGGCCGGGGTCGATCCCGGACAGGTTGGACAGGTGGTGGGCGGCTGCGTCACACAGGCCGGCGAGCAGGCCAGCAACGTCACCCGCACCGCCTGGTTGTCGGCGGGTCTGCCGTACCAGGTGGCCGGGACCACGATCGATTGCCAGTGCGGATCGTCGCAGCAGGCCAACCACATGATCGCCAACCTGATCGGCGTTGGGGCGATCGATGTCGGCCTGGCCTGCGGGGTCGAGCACATGAGCAAGGTGTGGCTCGGTGCCAACGTGCCCCGCATCGACGACACCACCTTCATCAACGGTTCGTCGAGGCCCCCCGATTTCGCGATCGACATGCCCGATCAGTTCGGTGCCGCCGAGCGCATCGCCGAGCGGCGCGGCATCACCCGCGAGCGTGTCGACATGCTCGGGCTGATCTCGCAACAGAAAGCGATCCGGGCCACTGACGAGGGGCGCTTCGAGCGTGAGATCATCCCCGTCGAGGTCACGGCCATCGACATCACACCAGGCGACGGCACCACACCAGGCGGCAACACGATCACCATCACCCGCGACCAAGGCTTGCGCGACACCACCGCCGACAAGCTCGCCGCACTCAAGCCGGTGATGCCCGGCGGCATCCATACCGCCGGCAACTCGTCGCAGATCAGCGACGGCGCGGCGGCGGTGTTGTGGATGAGCGAGGACCGGGCCAAGGCGGAGGGGCTGCGGCCGCGGGCTCGCCTGGTTGCGCAATGCCTCGTCGGTTCCGATCCCTACTACCACCTCGATGGCCCCGTCGACGCCACGGCAAAACTGTTTGCGATGACGGGGATGACCATGTCCGACATCGACATCGTCGAGGTCAACGAGGCCTTCGCCTCTGTGGTGTTGTCGTGGGCGCAGGTGTATGGAGTGTCCGACGAGGACCTCGTCGACAAGATCAACGTCAACGGCGGATCGATCGCGCTCGGCCACCCAGTCGGCTCGACCGGCAGCCGGCTGATCACCACCGCACTGCATGAGTTGGAGCGGCGCGACGCCGAGTTCGCACTCGTCACGATGTGCTGCGGCGGCGCAGTCGCGACGGGGACGATCATCCAGAGGATCTGATGCCCCGTGACGCAGCCGAGACCCGACAGCTCCTCGTCGATGCCGGGCGCAGGCTCTTCGCCAAAAGCGGCATCTACGCCACCTCGCTGAAGGCCGTCGTCGAAGCCGCCGGGCAACGCAACACATCTGCGCTGCACTACCACTTCGGTGGGCGCGACGGCCTGCTGACAGCCATCATCGACGCGCACAACTCGCGCATCGAACACGAGCGCCGGCTGATGCTCGATGCGTCGTCGGACCCACCCACGCTCGAGCGGCTGGTGGCCGCAGTGGTGCTACCGCAGGCGTCACTGCTGCACGAGCCCGAGGGCCGGGAGTTCCTGTCGATCGTCAGCCAGCTCGGTGACCTGTTCGACCGGTGGGAGGAGGGGAGCACGCCGGAGCAGGCGTTGCGCGCCTTCGTCGGCATCGCCGAGCTGTTGACACCCGATCTGTCCGCCAACGTGCGCCACGAACGCGTCACCCGATTCCTCGAGCTCGTCTCGCAAGCGCTTGGTTCGCGCTCGCGACAGATCGACAGCGGCCGCACGCCTTCGGTCACGCACGAGATCTGGGTGTCCAATTTGATGGCGATGGCAGTCGGAGCGCTCAGCGCGAGCGGGTGAGACCCAGCCCAGCAGTTGCCACCAGTTCGCGCTGGATCTCGTTGACCCCGCCGCCAAACGTGTTGATCTGCGCGGCTCGCGCAGCACGCTCGAGCTCACCGTGCAGCACCGCCCCTGGCGAACCAGCGCGCATGTTCGCCATGGGTCCCAACACACCTTGCAGGACGCGGTACACGTTGACCACCTGCTCGGTGCCGAACACCTTCACACTCGATGCCTGCGCCGGGTTGAGCGTGTTGTCGCTCACCGCCCGCACCAGCTTCCACGTCATCAACCGCACCGCCTGCAACAGCGCGTGACAACGCGCCAGATCGATCTGCACCCACGGCACGTCGATCATTCGCGTGGTGCTGCCATCGGCCGCGGCGGGCGTGGCACGGGCCCATTCCGTCACGTCGTCAAGCAGCCGTTCAGTGAGCCCCGACAGCGCAGCGAGTCCAACGCGTTCATGGTTGAGCTGCATCGTGATCAGTCTCCAGCCGGCGTTCGCCTCGCCGACCACGTTGCCAAAAGGCACACGCACATCCGTGAAGTACGTGGCCGTCGTGTGGATGTCGCCGACGGTGACGATCGGCGTCCACGAGAACCCCGGCGACGACGTGGGCACGATGATGATGCTGATGCCCTTGTGCTTGGGGGCGCCAGGATCGGTTCGGCAGGCGAGCCAGATGTAATCGGCCTGGTTGGCCCCCGAGGTGAACACCTTGTTGCCATTGATCAGCCACTCGTCGCCGTCGCGGATGGCGGAGGTGCGCAGGCTGGCCAGGTCGGTGCCGGCGTCTGGTTCGGTGTAGCCGATCGCGAAGTTGAGCTCGCCGGCGAGGATGCCCGGCAGGTACGCCGCCTTCTGTTCGTCAGTGCCGTGGGCGGCGATGGCTGGCCCGACCGTGTTGACGGTGACGAACGGGAACGGTGCGTGGGCGCGCTGGATCTCGTCGAACATGATGAACTGGTCCGTAGCCGGGCGACCCTGACCGCCGTACTCGACCGGCCAGCTGAGGCCGAGCCAGCCATCGGCACCGAGTTGACGGACCACCCGGCGGAACTCGGGGCTGCCCTCGCCGGGGGTCCCCAGAAGCTCGCGCACCTGTGGCGTCAGCAGCCCGGCGAAGTACGCCCGCAGTTGCTGACGCAGCGCCTGTTGGTCTGGCGTTTCGGCGAGATGCACGTCGCGAGCCTACGCGGTTTCTGACGCGCCGTCAGATTCGATGGCCCGTATGGCGGAGATGACGTCGGCGAACTCGGCGTCGTTGACCGGGTCAGCCGGTACCGGCAGCATCACCCCATCGACCAAACCGCCGAACCACCCCTCGACCAACGCCGGCAGCTCGTCCCACGCACCCTGGGGAACGATTGCGTCCAGCACCTCGTCGGTGAGCAAGGTGTCGAGTAGGTCCCACTCTCCTTCGCGGGTCATCCGCTGCAAGCGCTCACCGAGTTCGGCCCATCCAAACAGCTCGAGTGTCCGTCGGTACGCAGGCGTGGTGTACAAGAACGCGAGGGTGGCGCGTAGGTGTTCGCGACTCGCAGCGACGTCGACGGCGGTGCGACCGGTGACGAACATGCTGCCGGTGACCACGTGCGGGCGCAGGCGGCCGGCTGCGGCGGCCGCCTCGTCAAGTCGAGGGAGGCAGAACTCGCGAAGGTAGCGCGGGTTCGAGTTGGTGGGATGGGTGACGAACGCGTCGGCGTGCGATCCGCCGAGCCCGCAGATCCTTTCGTTCACTCCCCCGAGCAAGATCGGAGGTGCCCCTGCTTGGTGGTTGCCAGGGTTGAAGAACGGCTGCAGGCGGGTGAAGGCGTAGTGCTCGCCGACGTAATGCAGCGGCTCACCTGTGGCGAACGAGTGCCAGATCGCGCGTAGCGATTCGACGTACTCACGCATCCGCCCAACCGGTTCGGCCCACGGCATCGAGTATCGGCCCTCGATGTTCTGGCGGATCTGCGAACCGAGGCCGAGCTCGAATCGGCCACAGCTCACCGAGGCGAGGTCCCACGCCGTGTAGGCGACGAGCATCGGGCTGCGCACGAACGCGAGGACGACGCTGCTCGCCACGCGCAGGCGCTTGGTTGCCTGCAGCGCGAGCAGGGAGACCATCATCGCGTCGTGCACGGTTTCGGGGACGTGCAAGGTGTCGTAGCCGAGCGCCTCGACCCGTTGCGCGTAGCCGGCCACATCGGCCAGCGCGATTCGGTCGCTCATCCCCGCAAT
>JAYURF010000052.1:0-2323 GCA_043756365.1 Acidimicrobiales bacterium | reverse complement strand
AGCCGCTACGCGCCGCCTGCGTCGAATGCACACCACCCGCTCCGCCGGACGCCGCCTGCCCACCGGCACCGCCACCGGCAACGGCGCTCGAATCAACACCCGCAGCACCGCTAGCGCCGACCGCCACGCCGGGCCCCGTCACACTGAAACCAGCGGCACCCCCGTTGCCCGCAGGCGCATTGTTGTGAGCCGCACCCGCTCCACCGCCACCACCGGCGATCACCAAGTTCGCGCCACCGATCGCAACCACGGTGCGACCGCCACCGCCGGCACCGTCATGGCTCTGCGGTGCGTCTGCGCCCGGACCGCCACCGCCAACACCACCAGTGAGAGCATTCGAGCCGCCACCACCGACACTGCCCGAATAGGCCTGCAGCGGCAACACACCGAACGTGGCGTTGATCGACGCACCAGAAGAACCCCGACCACCAGTCGCCCCGATCGTCACCGACGAACCGCCCGCACCGCCAAGTGCGGCAGTCCGAACCGCACACGAGCCGTCAGGCACCTGACCCGACGCGATCGCACCGGTCGCCGTCGTCGAAAACACGCCCGGACCGGCCGCCGGGTTGGCAGACGCCGAATCGGAGCCGAACGGCAACACGACCGCCGTGTTGGCAAACACAGCCCACGCCAACACGTAGTGCACCCATCTCGGCCGCCGGCGGCTTCTCGTCACTCCTGCTCTCGTCACTCCTGCTCTCCTCACTCCTGCTCTCCTCACTCCTGCTCTCGTCACTCAAAGGGACTTGACTTCGAACGACTGAACCGATCGGTCGAGCACATCCAGTAAGAACGTCACGGTCGACCGACAACTTGACACAACCTTGATCGGCACCTCTACCCTCCCGCTTGACCAGATTCGTACAACGCACACTGAATCACGCCCGGCCAACCCCCCCTTCGAGGTGAACGGCACGGTTAAGTCAGAAGTCGCGGACACAAATCACGCGGACGCACGATGAGGCGACGTGCCAACCGATGGCGCGCCGACGAGCTAGCGGAGGCGTAACCCATGCGTCAACAGCGTCACCCCGGCTGCGGGGTGGTTGCGGTTACGGGAGTGTGCCGTGGATGTCGAGGTCGCCGATCTGATCCCAGCTGGTGCCGCGGCGCACGAGCGCCGCGCCGGTTGGGGCGCACACGACAGGGGTGTTGGCCAATTCGAGGGTGCGGTGCATGCGTTCCGGTGACCAGTCCTGTGCCTCGGGCACGAACGCGACGCCGGCAACAAGGCCGAGGCCGAGCGTGAACGCCCCGCCGCGCGGATCGACCATCGGGTCACACAACGCAGACGCGCATGCCCCGACGCCCACCACCACGCCCCCGTCGGCGAGAACGTTGCACACGGCGTCCCACAGCGGAGTGTCCTTGATCACCGAGCGGAGGTGCAGCGGTTGATCACCGACGAGGAACACGGCACGGCCGGAACGGATCACGTTCGCCGCCCCGGTGTCCATCGCATCGGCGCGACGCAGCACCATCAGCGCTTCCACCTCGATATCGAGCCGTTCGGCCCAGCTCATCGCCGTTGCGACGAGCCGCTCCGGGTGTTCGAAGGCGTCTGCGGTGGGGAGCACGACGGCTGTGCTGGCCTTCACCTCGGCGAGCAGCGCCGCATCGAGTTCGTCATTGGCGACGAATGGGCCGCCACCTTGGAGCGCAATGATGCCGGTCATGGCTGCGAGCGTACGCCCCGTGACCGCGCCACCAAGCGACCGGCGACCGGCGACCGGAGGCACACAGGCTGATCAGGCCGGGGTGATCAGCGCGGTTCGAGGAACGCGGCGGCGAGTGATTCGAGCGCGTCGGGCGACACACCAATGCTGGTGACGTACGCATTGATCGAGCCGAACTCATCGACGAGTTCGTCGAGCACTTCGCCGAGCGCTTCGGGCAGCGCGGCGAGGAACGCTGTTGGAGCGTCGGCAAAGCGTTGGGCCATCTCGGGGAGCTCCCGTTCGGCCCACACCCGCATCCGCTCCATCCCGTGCGCCGTGAGCGCGTAGTCGGCGAGCACCACGTCGCTGGGAACCCCGAGCGAACCGAGGACGAGCGCGGCCAACACCCCGGTCCGGTCCTTGCCTGCCGCGCAGTGGAACACGGCCGGCAGCGCTCCCGGTGTGGCGAGCTGCTCGATCGCCCGGGCAAAGCGGTCGGCACCGACCTGCAGCATGTCGCGGTACGCCCACCCGAGGAACTCGTGGGCGCTCTTGTCGAGGTGTTGATCGTGTTGCCACGTGGCGTCGATCACGGGCAGGTGGCTGAAGTCGACCTCGATCTCGTCGACGGGGAACATGCCGCGCAGTTCGAGCTCCGCGTG
>JAYURF010000051.1:0-19927 GCA_043756365.1 Acidimicrobiales bacterium | reverse complement strand
CCGCTCCGGCTGGCGGTGCAACGACTTCGTTGTTGGCCACGGCATCGTCAAACTCGGCGACCTCGCTCTGGTCGATCCGGTGGCCAAAGGTGGCATCGACCACCACCGTGATCAACGCATTCGGGTGATCGGCGATGAAGGCCATCACGGCGTCATTGAGCTGGGCGAGACTGGGCATGGAGCGACCCTCGGTGGCGAGGTTCGATCCGTCGACGACGACGTGTTCAGGCATATCAGCACCTAGTCAACCAGCTCGGGTCGCGCATTGTCCGTCTTCTGCCATGCAGACCGTCACTCCTACAGTGCCGACATGTTCAAAGCTGTGCTGTGGGACTTTGGCGGCGTCATCTTGACGAGCCCGTTCGAGGCGTTCAATCGGTACGAAGCCAACCGCGGATTTCCACTCGATTTCATCCGCCGGGTCAACGCCACCAATCCGCACACCAACGCCTGGGCACGTCTCGAACGCAGCGACATCTCTCCGGCCGAGTTCGACGGGGTCTTTGCGGCCGAGTCGCAGATGCTCGGCCACGAAATCAGCGGAGCCGACGTGTTGGCCCTGCTCGCCGGCGACGTGCGCGCCGAGATGGTGACGGCGCTCGATGCCGTCCGTACCGCCGGCTACAAGACGGCGTGCCTCACCAACAACGTCACCGGCGAGCACGCATCGTCACAGCGTTCGGACACGATCGACGCGATCATGAACCGCTTCGACGCGGTCGTCGAGAGCAGCAAGGTCGGTGTCCGCAAACCCGAACCGAAGTTCTACGAAATTGCCTGCCAGATGCTGCAGGTGGAACCGGTGAATTGCGTGTTCCTCGACGACCTCGGCATCAATTTGAAGCCCGCCGCAGCGATGGGGATGCACACCATCAAGGTCCTCACCGCTGAGCAGGCGATCACCGATCTCGAACAAGCCCTCGGCATCACGCTGCGTTGATCAATCTGTCGTCGCGTTCCACCAACCGTCACGACGACCGGGCGCTAACACCTTGCAACCCTCGGCCGTGCATCCTTGAGCGAGCCGCCGGTCGTAGGTGACGACAGCGTCGAGATCGGCACCGAGCTCCATCGCCGAAGCAAGGTGTAACGCATCAAGCGTGCGAAGGTCGTCAGGACCGACCTCGCGTGCGCTGGCGAACGTGTGATCCCCAAGCACGATCAGGGTGACCGCCTCAAGATATTCCGCGACGATGTCGGCGGGCAGCCCGAGCCGTCTGGCAGCACGGTGAGCCTCGAGGTCGAGTAGCGCCGAGGACCACACGGTTGCGTGCGCGAGTGCTACACGCAGATCGCTGGAGTGTTCCTCATCGACGATCAACTTGAGAAACGCTGACGTGTCGAGATAGAGCATCAGCGATCAGAACGAAGGTCGTCGAGCACTTCGGCCGTCGAGATCGCCACCGCCGATTGGCGCGGCGGAGCGAGTTCGGCCAGGCTTCGGCTCGCGCGTCGGACCCTCCCCGCGGCGACTAACGCTGCGGCACCGCCCACGGTCGACGGCGGGGCGAGAACTGCGACGAGGGCGCCGCGATCGGTGATGCCGACGGTGGCCCCGCGTTTCACACGGCGGAGCACGGCCGATGCGTGCTGCTGCAGTTCACGTACGGGAACCAGATCCATGTGCGTCAAACGTAGCACAACATCGCAGGGATGGTTCCACAACCGGCTAGAAGCCGGAGAAGGTTTCCTCGAGGAGGTCGGCGAGCTCTTGATCGTGGATCGCTTTCGAGCCGGTGGCTGGGCTGCCGCTGGCCACGCGTGAGACATGACGGAGGTCGTAGCCCCGTTCCTTCACACGCCACGTGCGAGCTTCGACGAAGCTCCACGGGCCCATGTTCTCCGGCTCCTCCTGCAACCACACCAGGTCGCGCGCGTTCGGGTAGCTCTCGAGCAGGCCGAGCAATTGATCCTGCGGGAACGGGTAGAGCTGCTCGACGCGCACGATGGCCACCGGGGCCGAACGCCGGTTCCGCTCACCAAATGCATCCCAGGCAACCTTGCCCGAACAAAACACGATCCGCTCCACCGCTGACCGGTCCTCGATGCCCGGATCGTCGAGCACCTCCTCGAATGAACCAGTGGTGAAGCTCTCGATCGGACACATCACATCCTTCATCCGCAGTGGCGATTTTGGTGCGAACACCACCAACGGCTTGCGCACTTCGCGGCGGACCTGGCGCCGAAGCATGTGGAAGTACTGCGCGGTCGTGGTGGCATTGACCACCTGGATGTTGTCCTCCGCACACAGGGTGAGGAACCGCTCGATGCGCGCCGAGCTGTGTTCGGGACCCTGCCCCTCGTAGCCGTGCGGCAAGAGCAGCACCAGGTTGTTCTCCTGGCCCCATTTGTCCTCGGCAGCAACCAGGTACTGGTCGATGATGATCTGGGCGCCGTTGATGAAGTCGCCGAACTGCGCCTCCCAGACCACGAGCGCTGAACGGTTGGAGTGGGAGTAGCCGTACTCGTAGCCGAGCGCGGCGTACTCACTGAGCAATGAGTCGTACACCCAGAACTCGGCCTGCGCATCCGGCATCTGTGCGAGCGGGATGAACAGGTTCTCGTTCTCGTAGTCGACCAGCGCGGCATGACGATGGCTGAACGTGCCGCGGCGGCTGTCCTCACCGGCGAAACGGACCGGTGTGCCCTCGAGCACCAGTGAGCCGATCGCGAACGCTTCGGCGGTGGCCCAGTCGACCAGCCCGGTCTCGTCGTACTGCTTGGCCCGCGCGGCGAACTGGCGGCCGAGCTTGGGGTGCACCGTGAAGCCGTCGGGGTAGCTCGTGAGCTGCGCGAAGATCCGGTCCAGAACAGCGCGGTCCACACCCGTTTCGACATGGGGTAACACACCACGCGGGCGAGGCGGCCTGGCCGCCTTGATCACCTCGGGAGCGTGCGCCCGGGTCTCGTCGAGCGCAGCCTGCAGCTTCGACTGAAAGTCGTTGAGCGCGCCCTCTGCCTCGTCAAGGGTGATGTCGCCACGCTTGACAAGCGACTCGACGTAGATCTTGCGCACGCTTCGCCGCTCGGCGATCGCCTTGTACATCAAGGGCTGCGTGTAGCTCGGATCGTCGCCTTCGTTGTGACCGTGGCGTCGGTAGCAGACCATGTCGATCACGACGTCTTTGTGGAACGTACGCCGATACTCGAACGCCAAGCGCGCCACCCGCGCACACGCCTCGGGATCGTCACCGTTGACATGGAAGATCGGAGCCTGCACGGTCTTTGCGACGTCACTGCAATACAGCGACGAGCGGGCGTACTGCGGCGACGTGGTGAAGCCAATCTGGTTGTTGATGATGAGGTGAATCGTGCCTCCAACGCGATACCCGCTGATATCGCTCATCGCCAGGCACTCGGCGACCACGCCCTGGCCGGCGAACGCCGCATCGCCATGCATCAGCAGCGACAGCACCGGGAACGAACCCGGAGGGTCGATCTGATCCTGCTGAGCGCGGACCATGCCCATCACGATCGGGTCGACCGTCTCCAGGTGGCTCGGGTTCGCTGCCAGCTCGATCTTGATGCTCGCCCCGAACGGTGACTCGTACTTCCCGGTTGCGCCCAGGTGGTACTTCACATCACCAGAACCCTGCACCGACGACGGGTCGACGTGGCCCTCGAACTCTTTGAAGATCTGGTCGTAGCTCTTGCCCATCACGTTGGCCAGCACGCTGAGTCGACCGCGGTGGGCCATGCCCAACACGGCACCTTCCATGCCGGCGTCGGCGGATTGCGACAGCACCTCGTCGAGGATCGCAATGGCGCTCTCGGCACCTTCGAGGCCGAACCGCTTGGTGCCCACGTACTTCGTCGCGAGGAACTTCTCGAACGCCTCGGCCGAGTTGAGCCGCTCGAGGATCCGCCGCTTTTCGTCCTTGGTGAAATCGAAGTGGACACCTTCGAGCTTGCCCTGGATCCAGCGCTGCTCCTCGGTGTTCTGGATGTGCATGTACTCGACACCGATGGTCCGGCAGTACGCGTCGCGCAACACGCCGAGCAACTCGCCGAGCGTCATCCGCTCCTTGCCACCAACGCCACCGGTGAGGAACTCGCGATCGAGGTCCCAGATGGTGAGCCCGTAGGTCGCCGGGTCGAGCTCGACGGGCATCTGCGGTTCGCGCCACCGCAACGGGTCGAGATCGGCGATCAGATGGCCGCGCACGCGGTGCACGCGGATGAGGGTGGCAATCTGCATCTGCTTGTGCAGCATTGCCTCTTCACGGTCGACCGGGTTGACGTCGACTCGCCATTTCACTGCCTCGTACGGCACGCCGAGGCTGTGAAACACCATCTCATAAAAACCGTGGTCGCCGAGCAGCAGTTCGTGCACGCGCTTGAGGAACAGCCCGCTCTCGGCACCTTGGATGACGCGATGGTCGTAGGTGCTGGTGACGGTGACGACCTTGCTGATACCGATCGTGCCGAGCGCGTGCTCGTCGGCTCCTTGGAACTCGGCCGGGTAGCCGATGCTCCCGACCCCCACGATCACACCTTGGCCGGGCATCAGCCGCGGCACGCTCTGGACGGTGCCGATGGTGCCCGGGTTGGTGAGGGTGATGGTGGCCCCCTGGAAATCCGAGACCGCCATCTTGTTGCTCTTCACCTTGCGGATCAGCTCTTCGTAGGCGGCGAGGAACCCGGCGAAATCGAGTGTGTCGGCGTCGCGCAGTACTGGCACGACGAGCGTGCGCGAGCCGTCGCTCTTGGCCACATCGACGGCGAGGCCCATGCCGACGCGTTCGTTGCGGATCAGGCGCGGTTTGCCATCAGCAGCCTCGGCGTAGGTGCTGTTCATGCTCGGCACTGCATCAGCGATCGCGCGCACGATGGCGAAGCCGATGAGGTGGGTGAAGCTCACCTTTCCCTGACCGCTGCGGCTGCGGTAGCCGTTGATCACCTTTCGGTTGACCTCCAGCAGCTTGGCCGGCACGTTGCGGAAACTGGTGGCCGTCGGCACGGACAGGCTGCGCTCCATGTTCGCGGCGATCGCCAACCCAGCGCCGCGAATCGGCTCGCCGGCATCATCCGCGACCACGATCGTGCCCGCGCCATGCGGTGCAGCAGGCACGGCTGGCGCTACCCGTGCTACCGGTGCTACCGGTGCTACCGGTGCGACCGGTGCGACCGGTTTGGGCCGCGCCGTCGTTCCGTTATGACCGAAGGTTGCCGGAGCTGCCCCCCGGTAGTCGGAGAAAAACTCTCGCCAGTTCTCCGTCACCGATTCCGCATCGGAAAGGAACTGGGCATACATCTCGTCTACGAGCCAGGAGTTCGCTCCGAAATCGTGGCCGGCTTGATCGGTTGCAGTCATCGGAGCCGATGGTAGTGGCCGGTCGTTGGTCGCAACCGGCGTTTGCCGCGCTCCACTCGACATCTTCGTCACAACCGGCGATGTTTTCGCAAGTCGACACTTCTAGAATCGAGACATGAGCATCCGATCACTCGTCCCGATGTCTGTTGCGGCCGTGTTCGCCCTCGCGGCGTGCGGCGGAGGTTCCAGCTCCTCGGACGACACCGTCCCCGCCGACGCCGACCTCGTCGTCACTGCGATCGAAGGCCTCGCCTGGGGTGAATCCGACTACACCGCTACCGCTGGCGCTGTCGTTGTGGCCGCTACCAACGAATCCAGCCAGCCGCACAACCTGCATTTCGTCGACTCGACCGGCACGCAGTTGCCGAAGGGTCTCGACACCCCCGGCCGCGGCGACATCGCAGTCGACACGGTCACCCTCGATCCGGGCACGTACACCCTGATCTGCACGATCGCCGGCCACGACAACATGCGCGCCACCCTCACCGTCGACTAGTGCCGTCCCGTTCGGGGTTTGGCGGCACGCAAGTGGTGTCTGGTCTGCGCGATGACAGCTGTCGTCGTCACTTCGTCGCGAAGTGACAACTACAGCTGTCGATCCTGAAAAGAGTGACCGAGTCGCTGACGTCGAGCGCCCGCGGGTGTGCGATCAGAGCTGGAAGAAGATCTCCGTGAGGATCAAGAACACGACCCACAGCCCGAACGTGGCGATGAGCAGGTTGCGCACGCCGGGGCCGTCGTACATCATGTTCAACCCCTTGTTCGGCTGTGCCTTCCACGGCATCAGGCCGAGCGCGTTGACCTCGAGCACGGCGATGATCACGATGGCGATCAGCCAATACGCGCCCATCTCGCCGCCGCTGAGCACGGCCCCTTGGGTCAGCGAGTGCCCCTTGTAGACCATGAAGAACAGCATGCTCACCGAGAAAATGGTGTTCTGCCGTGAGGCCATCAAGGCACGTCGGCCAGCTGCTGCCGCGTTGGGGTCGGCCTCGCCGCCGGCAAGCACGTTGGCTGCGTTGGCCAACACCACTTTCTGGTTGCGCCAGATCACACCCCACACGTTGAGCATCATGATCGTGCCGAGGATCATCCCGGTGCTGATCGCCAGGCCTGCAGCGCTCTTACCGAAATCGTTGCTGAAGTAGTTCTCGGTGGCGAGCGTGATCAGGATGCCGGTCACGAACGTGCTGATCGCCGACCAGCGGAACCACCACAGCGCCCGACGGGCGACCTTATCGAGGGCGATGTTGCGCGCCTTGGCCTCGTCGCCGAAGGCGGCAAACGCCGGCACCTGCACGAAGTTGAAGTAGTACAGCAACCCGATCCACATGATGCCGACCAGGATGTGCAGCCACCTGAAGCCGAACGTTCCAAGGCTGTCGGCGCTGAAGAAACCGTTGTAATCCGCGAGCACGTTACGTACCCCCCTCTTGTGAAATTCCAGTGCGCGTGAACGTAGCACCCGCGCCACCTTCGACACGCGACCTACACGCGACCGGCACGACATCCGGGCCACCCGATGGTCACGGGTAGCCTGCTCGCACAATGGCTCACGAATTCATCTTCACCTGTTACAAGTTGGCCCGCTTCTACCCGCCGGATCGCACGGTGCTCGAGAACATCTCGCTGTCGTTCTACCCGGGGGCCAAGATTGGCGTGCTCGGATCGAACGGCGCCGGTAAATCGAGCCTGCTGAAGATCATGGCCGGCCTCGACGAGGGCTACTCGGGTGAAGCCAGACTCACCCCCGGTTTCACCGTTGGCTACCTCGCTCAGGAGCCGCAGCTCGATCCCTCCAAAGATGTCAAGGGCAACGTCATGGATGGCGTGGCCGAGGTGCAGGGCATCATCGATCGCTACAACGAGGTCATGGCGATGTGGGCCGACCCGGACGCCGACTACGACAAGATCGGCGCGCTGCAGGCCGACCTCGAAGACAAGATCGCGGCCACCGACGCATGGAGTCTCGACCGCAACGTCGGCATCGCCATGGACGCGCTGCGCTGCCCGCCAGACGATGCCGATGTGACCACGCTGTCGGGTGGCGAGCGGCGCCGGGTGGCGCTGTGTCGGCTTCTGCTCAGCCGCCCCGATCTGCTGTTGCTCGACGAGCCGACCAACCACCTCGATGCCGAAAGCGTCGACTGGCTCGAACGCTTCCTGCAGGAGTACTCGGGCACCGTGGTGGCTATCACCCACGACCGATACTTCCTCGACAACGTGGCCAAGTGGATCCTCGAGCTCGACCGCGGCCGGGGCATGCCGTTCGAGGGCAACTATTCGTCGTGGCTCGAGCAGAAACAGGAACGCCTCGGCCGCGAGGAAAAGAGCAACGAGGCCCGCCAACGCACCCTGCAGCGCGAGCTCGAATGGGTGAAGATGGCCCCCAAGGCGCGCCAGGCAAAGGGTAAGGCCCGCCTTGCCGCCTACGACCGGTTGCAGCAAGAGGCCGAGGCAGCCGAGGGCGGCCCCGACAAGTTGGAGATCACCATCCCGGTCGGCAAGCGCCTCGGCGACACCGTGATCGAGGTGCACAACCTGGGCAAGGCGTTCGGCGACCGGCTGCTCGTGGAGGACCTGTCGTTCACGTTGCCGAAGGCCGGCATCGTCGGCATCATCGGCCCCAACGGTGCCGGCAAGACCACCCTGTTCAAGATGATCACGGGCCAAGAGCCCGTCGATACCGGCAGCGTCACCATTGGCGACACGGTGCAGCTGTCCTACGTCGATCAGTCGCGCGACAGCCTCGATTCCGATGCCACCGTGTTCGAGGAGATCACCGGCGGCATCGAGCACATGAAGGTCGGTAACCGCGAGATCCACGGACGGGCCTATTGCGCGAGCTTCAACTTCAAAGGAAGCGATCAGCAAAAGCGTGTCGGCGACCTGTCCGGCGGTGAACGCAACCGTGTGCATCTGGCCAAGCTGCTCAAGACCGGCGGCAACGTCTTGCTGCTCGACGAACCGACCAACGACCTCGATGTCGATACGTTGCGCGCGCTCGAAACGGCGCTCGAGAACTTTCCCGGTTGCGCGGTGGTGATCAGCCACGACCGCTGGTTCCTCGACCGGATCGCCACCCATGTGCTGGCATTCGAAGGCGACAGCCAGGTGCGCTGGTTCGAGGGCAACTTCAGCGAGTACGAGGCCTGGCGACGCAAGGAACTCGGCGTCGGGGCGGAGCAGCCGCATCGCATCAAGTACAAGCCCCTCGCTCGCTGATCGCGGATTTGATCGACCTGATGCCCGATCCAGGCGCGCCACCTCCGGCCCCCCACGCAGCCGACGCAGCCAGCTGCGAGTCAGACGCGCAGCTCGCGGCGCGGTTGGCGACCGATGCAGGCGAGCTGCTGGTGGGCATCCGTGACGAGCTCGAGGCGGCGGGTGCACCCTCGTGGCAGATCATGGACACCGGCGACCTGGCTAGCCACCGCTTCCTCGTCAAGGCGCTGGACGAAGCGCACCCCACCGATGCGGTGCTGAGCGAGGAGGGCAGCGAAGACCCGCGCCGGTTCAGCGCCGAGCGGGTATGGATCGTGGATCCGCTCGATGGTACGAACGAGTTCGGAGAACGGGGCCGCGCCGATTGGGCGGTTCACGTTGCGTTGTGGGAACGCGGGCACCTCACCGCCGCGGCCGTCAGCCTTCCGGCGCATGGGGCCACGTTCGCCACCGATCCGGCGTCGGTGGTGCCGGAGTGCACCCGCGAGCGTCCACGACTGATCACCTCGCGGCACCGCAATCCGTACGTTGCCGTGATGGTCGCCAACGCGCTCGGCTGCGACGCTGTGCGGCTGGGATCGGCTGGCGCAAAGGCGATGGCGGTGGTGCTCGGCGAGGCCGACATCTACGTCCATGACGGCGGGATGTATCAGTGGGATTCGGCGGCGCCCGCTGCCGTTGCGTTGGCCGCGGGGCTCCACGCCAGCCGCATCGACGGCAGCCCCCTCGTGTACAACGCTCGCGATCCGTGGCTACCCGACTTCTTGATCTGTCGCCCCGAGCTCGCCGCAGCGGTGCTCGACGCGATCAACAGCGGCCGTCACCGGTGACTCCCAAACAGGGGCGGGACACATGGAGCTGAAGGCCACCCGGTACGAAGTCACCGACCGGGTGGCGACGGTGTGGTTGGACCGCCCGCACCGACACAATGCGTGGACCGGGCGGATGCACACGGAGTACCGGTTCATCATCGACCAACTCCACCGCGACCCGGTCGTGCGTGCGGTTGTGGTCACCGGCACGCCGCCCGCGTTCAGCGTCGGTGGCGACAGCGAGGCGCTGGTCGGCCATGCCGAGCGCGGCGCATACGACAGCGGTGTTCCCGCCGATGTCGCCCGGCCGGGATACGGCGTGCGCCTGGAGTTCGATCACGACTTCGCGTTCCACTTCGCGCTGCGCTTCCCGGTGATCGCCGCGGTCAACGGGGCGTGCGCAGGCGTGGCGCTGGCCCTGGCGCTGTTCTGCGATTTGCGTTTCGCCGCACGGGATGCACGCTGCACAACGGCCGCGCCGCGGCTCGGATTGCCCGCCGAGTACGGGATGAGTTGGATGCTGCCGCGCCTCGCCGGGGTCACGCGGGCCAACGATCTGCTGCTGTCGGGACGGGTGTTCACGCCAGCCGAAACCGAGCACTGGGGGCTGTGGAACGGTCTCGCCGATACTGGTGACGACGCCTTGACACTGGCGCAGCGGTACGCGGCGCTGCTTGCTGCGAGCACCGGCCCGCAGGCGGTGGCGATGACGAAACGGCAGGTCTACGACGATCTGCTGAGCCACGATGTGGGCGCGGCAATCACCGAATCGCACCGCCTGCTCGGCGAAGCAACCGCCACGGCGGAGTACCGCGAGGGTGTCGCCGCTCTACGCGAGCGCCGTCCGCCGAAGTTTTGATCCCCGCAAGCATGTGACCCCTGGCACGTCCGGTCGGCGATGTATACACTTGTGTAAACATCTTGTGGTAGACGAGGCGACATCATGACAACGAGGACGGGCACATGACCATCACCGCGGATTCATCCGGGTTCGGCACCAACGACAGTGTGCGCCCGTTGGCCGCCGAACTTGCCGTCGTCGAACGAATTCCCGCCCTCGCCATCGCCGGCGTCGCCTCGGTCGCAGCCGGCGTGGTGCATGCCGGAGCAATCGGCATTCACGCCGAACACCCGCAACTCGCCCGGATCTTCGTCGCGGTTGCTGCCTTGCAGATGGGTGCCGGATTCGTCGCGTTTGCCCGGCCTCGCCGCCTCGTCGCGGCCATCATCGCCGGTGTGAATGCAGCGGCCGTCACCGGCTGGGTACTCACCCGAATCACCGGCATCTCATGGATCGACGGGCTCGAATCAGCCGAGTCGCCGCAGTTCACCGACATCGTCAGCGCGTTGCTCGGCGTCATCGCGCTCGGTAGCGCAGTCGCTGCAGCGGTGGTCGGCTGGCAACGCCGCCGTCCGGTACGGCTTGCGCTGCCGGCGTTTGCGGCCGTCGCCCTTGCGGTCACGGCGATGATGGCCGGCGCGACCCATGCCCATTCCGGCTCCGACGATCACTCGAGCGCCGCCACGGGCGACGCCACCCACGGCCATGACGGTGCTGCCGCCGCACCGAACGGCGCGACACCTGTCGTCGCTGCGACCGAGAACCCCGACGGGCATGACGAATCAGGCGATCATCACGACACTGCGACGACCGAAGCGGCGCCTGACGGCTCGATGCCCGCCGCCGCCACCACGGGCCACGGCGACGCCCACGAGGCAAACCCGGTCGAAGTGGCCGGCGCTGCCTGGCCGCGTCCGTGGGATCCGGCCGCGCCAATCGACGTCAGCGGCGTCGCTGGCGTCAGCGCCAAACAGGAGGCGCGGGCCCGCAACCTCATCGAAGCGTCACTGAAGGAACTCCCCCGCTACGCCACCACGGAAGCGGCGATCGCCGATGGCTACACATCGATCGGTGATGCCGGGACCGGCACCGAGCACTACATCAAGCTGGGGATCATCCAAGACGACGTGATGCTCGACGCCACGCAGCCGGAATCCCTTGTCTACGCCGTCGACGGCGACAAGCGCACGCTCACCGGGGCGATGTACATCGCCAGCGCCCGCCCCACCGACGACTCGACGCTGACCGATTGGGCCGGACCGCTGATGCAATGGCACAACCACGGCAACCTGTGCTGGGATCGCGATGCGTCCGGCACGGCCAAGGTGGTCGGCATTGTCGACGCCAACGGTGTCTGTGCTCGCGGGGTCAATACCGGTGGTGAGAACCCGATGGTGCACGTGTGGATCACGCCACACGAGTGTGGCGTGTTCGCGGCGCTCGAAGGGGTCGGCGCCGGGCAGACATCCGTGTCGGAATCCGAGCGTGTCGACAAGTGTCAGGACCACTCCGAGCACGAGTCCACACCGCAACCGGAACCGGTGCCGTACGACCCGACCAAGCCGATCGACCTCGGCGGTGTCCCCGGCGTCACGCCCGAACAGCAGGCTGCGGCCGAAAACCTCGTCGCGGTCAACATCGTGCGGCTGCCGCAGTGGAGTGACTACAAGGTGGCCGAGGCCGCCGGGTTCCACAGCATCGGCGATGGCATCACCGGAACCGAGCACTTCGTGCAGTGGGACTGGATCAACGACGACGTGTGGCTCGACCCCGATCATCCCGAGAGCCTCGTCTACCAACCCCAGCCCGATGGTTCGAAGAAGCTGCTCAGCGCGATGTACATGCTGCCCACCAGCGTCGACCTCAGCGAGGTGCCCGACATCGGTGGGGCGCTGATGCAGTGGCACATCCACGACAACTTGTGCTACACGCCGGGCGACGGCGCCAAGGTCGCCGGCCTCACTGACTCCAACGGCAACTGCACCGCACCCTTGGTGAAGCACGACCCGGCGGCGATGATCCACGTGTGGATCACACCGCACCCGTGCGGCCCATTTGCTGCGCTCGAAGGTGTCGGAGCCGGCCAGATCGAAGACGGCGAAACCCGCCTCTGCGACCACGCCCACGGCAGCACCTGAGGCAACCCTCAGTCGGCGACGAACTCGACGTCAACCCCGATGATGTCGTAGGTCCGCCGAGCGCGCCGGTCGCGCGTCAACAGCACCCGGTTCGACAGCCTCGCCGCTTCACCAACCATGGCGTCGTACACCATGCCGCCGCTGAGCCCCATCGACGAAAGCCGAACGAACAGATCCTGATTTTGGTCGGCAGTCAGCCAGCAACGCTCGGGAAACCCCCGCTCGACGAGGACCGCCGCGGTTCCGGGGGGCACTCGTGCAGCCCCCGGGAGTCGGGTGAGGACCGAGTAGGTCTCGAATGCGGCGTGGCCCGCCAGAGCCGGCCGACGCTTCGCCGCTACGAGTCGACAAGGGAGGTGAGCCTCGTGGGACGCATCGAGT
Source organism: Acidimicrobiales bacterium (assembly GCA_043756365.1). GTDB lineage: Bacteria > Actinomycetota > Acidimicrobiia > Acidimicrobiales > Ilumatobacteraceae > VFMC01. The sequence goes on along the minus strand of JAYURF010000051.1, from coordinate 7,216 downwards.
GCAGCAACGGCGACGCTGGTGTCGATTGCGAAGCGACTGCGGCTACCTCTGGTCGCCATCGCGCAGCGCTCGAACGTCGTCGTCGGTTGTGGCTCGTCCCCCTACAGCGGGCTCGAGACATGGCCACCCATCCACCATCGTGATTTGCCGCGAGGCGGGATGAATCGGCTCCATCCGAAGCGCTGAACCATCGACAACCACCTCGAACTCGCTGTCGGCTCCGACCCCGAGCTGTTCTCGCAATCGCTTGGGCACGACCACCCGCCCAACCCTGTCCATCGTCACACGCATACCACTCAAGATATCCCAATTAGTTCCCAATCTCCCACTAGTTTGGGTTTCCTGCGCTTTTGGCAGCGACCCTGCGGCTACGTCAGTGAGCCGAGCACTTCGTCGGTGTGCTCGCCGAGGTCGGGCACCGGGCCGGGGCGGACCTCGTAGCCGCCGAAATCGACCGGACCGTTGACCGCCCGGTACGGATCTTCGCCATCGCGCGGGGTCATGTCGACGAAGGCACCGGCGGCCTCGGCCTGTGGGTCGGCAATCACGTCGGGGATGCTGTTGATCGGCGCCCACCACACGTCATGGTCATCGAAACGTTCGATCAGATCCTCGTACGTCCAGCCGGCGAACTCGGCATCGAGCTCGACGATCAGGTCGGGGCTGTTCGCCATCCGCGCCGCAGCATTGGTAAAGCGCGGATCGTCGGCCAGTGCCTCACGCCCGATGGCGCGCAGCAGCACCGGCCAGTGGCGGTCGCTCTCCAGTAGCAACAACCAGAACCCCCGCCCATCGGCGCTGCGGTAGCAGTTGACCAGCGGTGCCCGGTTGTGATCACGGTCGCGGGTCCGTTCACGCTTACCAAAGCGCAACTGGATGCCGATGTCCCAGCTGATCGTGTACATCCCGGCACGCAACAGGCTGGTCGCGACGAGCCCACCCAGACCGGTGCGGCCTCGTTCGAGCAGCTTGGCCAGTATGCCGCTCAAGAGGGCGATCCCGGTGACGTGATCGCCCATACCGCTGCGCAGCGGCGACGGGTGCTCCCCCGGCGGAACCATCGAATGCGCCAGGCCGCTGCGCGCCCAGAACGCGCCGACGTCGTAACCGGCGCGGTTGCGCTCCGCCCCGTCGAGCCCGTAGCCGGTGAGGCTGGCGTACACAAGCCGGGGATGGCGGGCAAGTACGTCGTCGTGGGCCAGGCCGAGCCGGGAGAGTGCGTCGGGGCGCACGTTGGTGACGAACACATCGGCGTCGGCGAGTAGCCGTTCCATCTGCGCCCGCGCATCTGCCTGGGTGAGGTCGAGCACCACCGACTTCTTGCCGCGATTGTCGATCTCGAACGGTGGCACCGCGGTCTGCGCCGCGACCCCGACCGCTCCGAAGATGTTGCGCTGCGGATCCCCGGCCGGGGGTTCGACCTTGATCACGTCGGCGCCCCAGTCGGCCATCAACCCCGCTGCCGCCGGCCCCGCCACCCACACGCCAAGCTCGACGACCCTGACGCCCGCGAGCGGGCCGGGGCTGGTCGGTGCAGGCGAGTCGGTCACAACATCGTCACCGTACCGTTGGTGCCGTTCACCTGCACGAGCGCTCCGTCGGGAATCCGCAAGGTGGCGTGCTGCACGCTGACCACGCACGGGATGCCCAGCTCGCGGCTGACAATCACCGCGTGGCTCACCTGCGCACCAACGTTCACCACCACCGCTGCGGCCGGCACGAACAGCGGGGTCCACGCCGGATCGGTGATCGGGGCGATGAGCACATCGCCGGGTTCCAGGGCGAACGGATCGCTCGGGTGGAGCACCACGCGAGCCCTGCCGGTGGCCACACCGGGACTGCCGGGCACACCGACGAGTGTGTCGCCGACGACAGCAACGTCGGCGCGTACATCGCTGCGCTTGGCCCACTGGTCGAGCGGCTTGACGGTGCCGTTGATGATGAACGGAGGTTCCAACTCGAAAAGCTCGAGATACTGCTGCTCACGCGCTGCCAGGCGGGGGCGGAACTCGTCCGGGCCGGCGCAGAACGCATCGAGTTCCTCGTCGAGCAACATGCACACCGACGACAGCGAATAATCGTGGCGGGCACCGAGCTCGCGGATCGTCATGCGCACCTCGTGCAACACCTTGATCACGTTGGTCTTGGCACGCTCGCGCCCGGCCAGGTGCAGGTGCGCGGAGTGGAGCCCGGCCTCGAACTGGCCAAGTACCTCTTGCTGGCCGGCGAGGGCGGCACGGATCCGAGCCGTTGCCTGCTCACGCAGCGCCACGTTGCGTTCGTTGCGCATCCCCGGCCCATCGGCATCGGCGGCTCCGCGCATCCGGTCGATCAACACCTCGACGAGGTCCGGATCGGTCTCCCACACATCGCTGCGGATGTCCCACTCGTTCGGTCCGCGGCTGCCGTACTCGCGCCCGAAATCGGCGAAACCGGCCCGGTACGCAGCCGATGCGGGATCGAGCCGGGATAGCTCCCACATCGCCATGCTCGGTGCGGCCGAATCGACGTCGCCGACGCTGGTGATCAGCGTGAGCGCCAGCGTCGGGTCGCCCATCGCTTCGGCGATCGCGGCGAGCACACCGGGCCCGATCGACGACGCTGCGGTAACGGCCAGGTGGCGGCGGAACAGTTGACGGATGTGCGGGATGAGGGACCGGGCCCGCTCGATCAGTTGCTCGTCGGTGATCGCCGACAGGTCGGGCCGTTCGGCGCGGATCTGACCGGCCAGCACCTGGTCGTCGCGTAGCTCGGGCAGATCGTCGACGGTCATCACCGTCACCATCCAGCCGCCGATGCGCGCCGTCGCCTCGGCGCTTTCGTGCCACTCCTCCGGCTCGTACAGCGGCGCATCGGGATGGTCGCCGAGGTACACCCGATCGATCGCCTCTGGCGTGAGACCCGGGCCACGAACACCAAACAGCCGCACGCTGGTGGCGTTGATGTACAGGTACCCGCCGAAGATGCCGACCGCTTCCGGGTGCGATTCCGACATCTCCTCCGGTGCAACCGCGCCATAGTCCTCCACGGCAGAGTCGCGCCATCCAGCGAGCGCCCCCGGCGGCTGCCACACCAGCGTCCAACCGAGCGGGCTGCACGGATCGGGCAGCACCTCCCCCGCGTTGGCACGGGTGAACAACGGGTACTTCGGATTGATCTCCCAGTCGGTGATCCATCGTGTGCCAACCATGTAAGTGCTCCTACGTCAAAGGGGGATCAGTGCGGGGCGAGATCAGGACGCTTCGAGCACCGTGACCATCCCGGTGGAACCATCGACGCGAATGCGCGCCCCATTGGGGATGCGCCGAGTTGCGTCGGTGGCCGAGACGACGCACGGGATACCCAGTTCACGGCTGACGATGATCGCGTGGCTGAGCGCCGCGCCGACATCGACGACCACCCCGCCAGCCGGTACGAACAGCGGGGTCCACGAGGGGTCGGTGATCGGCGCAACGAGGATGTCGCCAGGTTCCAGCGCGGTCGGGTCGTTGGAATCGAGCACCACCCTGGCAATGCCCTCGATGGTGCCGGGGCATCCGGGCATGCCGGCCAACTGCTCGCCGGCAGCGAGCATGTCGGCGGGTGCCTCATCGCGCCGCGCCCACGTGTCGGGCCCGTCGGTGCACCCGACGAAGACGAACGGGGGGACGAGCTTTTGCAAGCGCTCGTACTCGGCCCGACGCGTGCGAATCTCGTCGGTGAACTGGTGCGGGTCGACGAATGCGGCTTCCATCTCGTCGCGCTTCAGGAACCCGAAGTCCTCGATCTCGTCGAACGCGCCGCGCTCCACCATCCGCCTGCCGATCTCGCGCATCGACATGCGCATCTCGTGGATGCTGCGGATGTTGTTGGTCTTGGTCCGCTCACGACCGGGGACCCACGCCGCCGAGCAGGCGATCGCTGCGGCGAGTTGCCCGTGGGTGGCCGCGTCTGCCTCCACCAGTGCCAGCAGTTCCGCTGACGCCGCAGCGCGCTGCGCGGCCTGTGCCGCCTGGTGCCGCTCCGGATCGGCACCGTCGGGGGCGAGGCGCATGCGGTCGATGGCCGCCAAGGCGAGCGTGGGTCTGGTCTCCCACGACGGCGATCTCGTCTCCCACTCGTTCGGGCCGCGGCTACCGAAGTCGAGGAGAAACTGCTCGAAGCCGGCCGTGAACTCAGCCGAATCGGGGTCGATGCGTGACAGCTTCCACATCGCATGGCTGGGCGCAGCTGAATCGACCTCGCCAATCCCGCCAAGGATCGGCATGATCAGATCGGGCCGGCCGACAGCGGCGGCCACTGCGCTGATTGCCCCGACCGGCACGGTCGCCATGTAGGTGGTGTAGATGTGGTGGGCGAACAGATTGCGATGAACCAAGGCCAGCTCGAGGTAGCGCTCCCACAGCTCGAGGTCGGTCATCGAGGACAGGTCGGGGCGGGCCGCCCGGAGCGCAATGGTCGCGTCGCGGTCCTCAGTCAGTTCGGTCAGATCACCCAGTGACGTCTGGGAGAACACATACCCGAACGTCTCGCCGATCCGCGCCGTCAGATCGGGCCGCTCGTCGCCCTCCATCGCCTCGTACGGAGGGATTCCCGGCTGCACACCGAAGAACGTCTCGTCCATGATCTGCCATGACAGCCCCGGCGCCCGCTCGCCGAACAGCCGGATCAGCGAGGCGTTGAGGTAGCAGTAGCCGCCTTGGACGCCGAGCTGGCAAAACTGATCGGCGGGCATCTCGTCGATGTCGAACGCCCCCATCCGGACCCACGCGTCGCGCCAGCCGAGTTCGGCCAGCCACAGCGCGGTGTCGCTGGTGAGCGGCGTAACCGGATCGGGGAAGACCTCCCCGACGTTGGCCCGCGTGTACAGCGGGAACCGCTTGGACAGGTCGGAGTCGGTTACGTAGTAGCGATCACCCATGATTCGTCCCCCAGACGTTCGATGTGCGGACCGCATGGTAGCCAGGTCGTTGCGTCCCAGCGGGCACCGGCCAATGTGACAGGTGCCGGTAGTCGACGGGCGTTTCAGCTGCGATCATTCAGGTATGCCGCAGCTCGTTGAACCGACCGATTGTGCGTGGGGGGCGTTCACCGCCGACGCACCGTGGTCGCTCGACCGGGACCGCATTCGCTGGCTCCCCTTGGCCGCCAAACTGCGTGCTGCGGCGCGAGCAGAACTTCCGGCACTCACGAAGAAACCCAAGCTTCCGCCCGGCGCACGCGCAGTCACCGTGGTCGGGGTGCTCGGCCGCGCGGTGGTGCCGTGGATGATCCGCAAACGGCGCGGTCGCTTCGCCACACCGGAAGCGAGCCGGGCCGCGATCTCACTTCGGCTGCGTCAGGCAGCGGAGCGATTGGGGCCCACCTACATCAAGCTCGGCCAGGTGATCTCCAGTGGGGAGGGAATCTTCCCGGCCGAGTTGGTGAGCGAGTTCAAGCGGTGCCGCGACCAGGTCCCCGCCGAGAGCTTCGACGACGTCCGCCTCGTCGTCGAGCGCGACCTCGGCTGCCGGCTGGAGGATGTGTTCTCGTCGTTCGACCGAGCGCCGCTCGCCGCCGCGTCGATCGCCCAGGTTCACGCAGCCACGTTGCGCACCGGCGAGACCGTCGTGGTCAAGGTGCAGCGCCCGACGGTGTCGACGTTCGTACGCAAGGATCTGCGGGCGATGTCGTGGATCGCACCGCATCTGGTGGGCCGCATCCCGATCGCCGCGCTGGCCAACCCTCCAGCGCTGGTGGAGCTGTTCGCCGAGACGATCGTCGAGGAGCTCGACTTCCGTATGGAAGCGGCCAACATGGTCGACATCGCCTCGATGCTCCACGAACTGGGCCAGACCGGCTATGTGGTTCCCCGTCCGCACCCCACCCTCGTCACCCGGCGGGTGCTGGTGATGCAGCGCCTGTCGGGGTTCAACTTCGACGATGTGGTCGGTATGAAGGATGCCGGGATCGACACCGAAGACGTCGTCCGCACGGCGATGGTGGCGCTGATGGAAGGGGCGATGGTGTATGGGGTGTTCCACGGCGACCTGCATGGCGGCAACCTGTTTGTGCTCACCGACGGGCGCACCGCGCTGCTCGATTTCGGCATCGTCGGCCGCCTCAGCCACGAGCGCCGGTTGGCGTTCCTGCGGATGATGCTGGCCGCCACCACCAACGACGTCAAGGGCCAGATGGCCGCGATGCGCGACCTCGGTGCGTTGCCGGCCGACACCGACCTCGATGCCGTGATCGCTGACCTACACCTCGACCAGCCGGCCATCGACCCGACCACGCTCACCGGCGAAGAGTTGGTCAGTGAGGTGCAGCGAGTGGTCAAGGCGCTGCTCGGGTACGGGGCGAGAATGCCGAAAGAACTGATGCTGTACGTGAAGAACATGGTGTTCCTCGACGGAGCGATGGCGCGGTTAGCGCCCGACCTCGACCTGATCGGTGAGATCACCAAGATCTCGATGATGTTCGCCGAACGACACGGCGAACGCCTCGGCCGCGAACTCGGCATCGACCACATGGCCGTCGAGCTGAACATGGACGGCGTCAAAGCCGGCTTCGGCGTCTCGGCCACCACCGATTCGCTCACCTACCGCGAGCTCCAAGCCCGACGCGAACTGATCAGCAAACGAATGCGAGATCGCTAGCAATCTGCGTTCTGGTCACGTGAAACCGTCTCAGCGCCGGATTCACGTGACCAGAACGGATGGAATGATCATTTGGCGGAGACGACGCACGGCATGGTCGGCTGTCCCGGCACCAGTGGCTTTGGATCGGTGAAGATGTCCCAGCGCCAGGCGACGTCGGGGCCGAGCGTCCCCGGAATCGGACCACACCCGAGGAGAGCGCCGTCGGTCATGAACCCGGAGAAACGGGTGGCCGATACGGTCGATGCCACGCGCTGACCATCAATGGTCAAGATGACTGTTTCCGTCGTGCCGTTTCCGAGCGCCGATCTGGCGACGAGGAGCTCTCCACTCGGCGAGATGTCTACAGGCGACGGCACCCTCGCCCGGTCATAGGTGACAAGTCGACCGAGCACGGGATTCCACAGTGACGGGCCGGCCTCGGCAGTTCCAGCGCCCCCGTAGACGTGCATCAGGAACAACTGGCGATCCGCGCTCACGCCCAGGATCCTCCAGTTTCCGCTCCCACCATTCGGGTTCTCCGGCAGCACTGGGAGTTTGAAAATATCCGCTCCGGTGCGCGGGTCGACCACGGTCGGCGTCACGCCGGCGAACGAACG
>JAYURF010000050.1:0-2332 GCA_043756365.1 Acidimicrobiales bacterium | reverse complement strand
GCGGCGTTGCCTCGGGCAGTGTCGAGGTGCCGATGCAGGGCACGATCGTGAAGGTCCTTGTGACCGTCGGCCAGGTGGTCGAGGAGGGTCAGGCGGTCGTTGTGCTCGAAGCGATGAAGATGGAGAACCAGATCGCCGCGACCAAAGCCGGCACGGTCACCGAGATCAAGGTCGCCGCGGGAGACACGGTCGGCGCCGGAGACATCGTCGTCGTCATCGGATGACGCCTCGGTCCCAAGGATCTGGGCAGGATTAGTTTCGGTTTCCGAGAGGAATCCTGCCCAGATCTACGTCAGGTGCGGATGACGATGGTGCCGGCGGCCCGGTCGTGGAGGCCTTGGCGGAATGGGCCGAGCCAGGCCATCGAGTAGACCAGGACCGTCAGCGCGAGGCTGATCTCGGGCTGCGGCACCGAGATCGCGGCCACCGGGACCACCGCCCGCTGCGCGGCCTGCAACCAGCCGATCCTGCCGCCGTCGTCGAGGCGGACCACCCGCGTTCCGGTCGCGAACTTGCCGATGGTGCGACCGAACACGGCGATCATCACGGTGGCGTAGATCAACTCCACCGCGGCGACTGCCGTGTTGAGCACGAAAACCATGTCGTCGCTCACCTCGTCACCCGGGCGGAAGCCCCATGCGACCGTGCCAACCGCAACGGGGACGAGAACCAGGAACCGGTCGAGGACCACACCGAGGGAGCGCCGGGCGATCGTCGCCAGTTGCACCTGTCCCGGCAGCTCGGTGGTATGCGGTAGGCGATCAGCGGGCACGGGCGGTCGCTACTCGGCCGCTTCGGCGAGAGCTTCGCTGAGTGCGGGGTGCACCAGCAGGCTCTCGACGATGTCGGTGACCTTCAAGTTGGCGGTGACCGCCAACGCGATCACGCTGATCAGCTCGGCCGCGTGGCGGCCGACGATCGAGCCGCCGAGCACCACGCCGGTCGCGGGGTCCGAGATGATCTTGACGAACCCGCGCCAATCGTTGTTGATCAACGCCTTCGGGGTGGAGCTGAATGGCACCTTGGTGACCCGAATCTTGCGGCCCATCGAGAACGCGTCGGCCTCGGCCAAGCCGACATCGGCGATCTCCGGTTCGGTGAAGATCGCACTCGCCGCCTTGTCGTAGTCGAGGTGGCGGTGAGCCACCTTCTGCAACCCCATCACGTGCTCGGCGACCTTGCGGCCCTGCATGCTGGCCACGCTCGACAGGGGCAGCTTGCCGCTGATGTCGCCAGCGGCGTAGATGTGGGCGACGTTGCTCTGGCAGTGGCGGTTGATGGTGACGTAGCCGCCATCGGTCTCCACTCCGGCGAGCTCGAGGTTCAAACCGTCGGTGTTCGGCACGGAGCCGATGGCCAGCACCGCATGCGAGCTGCGCACCACACGCCCGTCGTCGCAACGCACCACCACCACGTCGTCGCCCTCGCCGTCGGCACTGCGCTCCTCGCTGCCGGCGACCCCGCTGCCGGCAACGCGGGCCCCGGAGACCCGCTCGATCACCGTGGCGCGGGCGCCCTTCAGCAGGCGCACGCCGCGCTGCAGGAAATCGTCCTCCAGAACGGCTGCCACTTCGGGATCCTTGCTGGGTAGCACCTGTTGGCGGCTGACCACCAGCGTCACCTTGGCCCCGAACGAGCTGAACATGTGCACGAACTCCACTCCGGTCACCCCGGAGCCGACCACCGTGACGCTCTCGGGGAACACCCGCGGCGGGTAGCAGTCGCGAGTGGTGAGGATGCGCTCGCCATCGGGCACGCACCACTCGGGGATGCGCGGCCGCGAACCGGTGGCGATGAGGATGGCATCGGCGTGCAGTTGGCGGACGCCCTCGTCCGTGACGACCTCGATCTCGTGGGGGCCGAGGAACCGGGCCGTGCCGTGGATCATCTCGATGCCCTGGCTGCTGAGCAGGCGCGTGGTGCCTCGCTGCAGGCGGGTTTTGATGCTGTCGATTCGCTCGGTGAGGGCAACGACATCGACCTCCGGCTGCTGCTGTTCCAGCCCCATGCCGCCGAGGCGTCGGGTGAATGCGATCGCCCCGCCGGTGGCGATCATCGTCTTCGACGGGATGCAGTCCCACAGGTGGGCGGCGCCGCCGATGACGTCACGCTCCACCAAGGTGACCTGCGCACCGAGGCGCGCTGCGTAGGTTGCTGCGGTGTTCCCGGCCGGGCCACCGCCGAGGATCACGAATCGAGTCGCCACGTCGGCCGAGGCTAGCGGTCCGGCCCGTCAGGTAGACCGAACGTGGTGGCCGCGCCACAACTCATTCGCCGACGATGGCCCAGCCGTCCTCGGCGAACATCGTGTCTCGCTGGGTACCGAGCTGGG
>JAYURF010000049.1:0-6382 GCA_043756365.1 Acidimicrobiales bacterium | reverse complement strand
GTACCGAAGCCGATGACCCGCAACTCGATGGTCTGACCGGCAACCGGCTTCGAACCCGAGTAGTTGATCCGACCGTCGGCGACCCGAGTCTCGAGCACCCGCTCGGGGTTCGTGGCGACGAACGTCGACGCTGCGGGGGCGTACCCCTGCAGGTCGGCGACGAAGTCAGTCCCGACGTTCGAGAACACGCACACCGTGCCGCCGGTACCGATCTTGGCCGCGACCAGGTTGGCTCGCACGAACCCGGGCTCGATGTTCAAGCTCGATGCCGTCGGCCGTGGCGAACCACACGGGTACACCGTGACGAATCCGGCAGCCGATGCGTTGACCGAGGTTATGTTCAAGAACACCGCCTTGGCGTCGTTCGGAACCCGAGCCGTCGTTCCGGCGACATCGGTCACGTCGAGCGCAACCACCTGACCGCCGGTCGGCTTTGCGCCCGTGTAACCGCGCTGGCCACCCTCGGTCGTGCGGGTTTCGAGCAACCGCTCCGGGACCACCGAACGGTACGCCGCAGTGGACGGGTGGTACCCGGTCAGGTCGGCGAACAAATCGGTGGACGAGTTGGTGAAGATGCACACCCGACCGCCGGTTCCGACCCGTGCTGCGACCAGGTTGTGGGTGATCAAGCCAGGCCGTGGGTTGAAGTTCGACGCCGCCGGGCGGGCCGAACCACAGGGGTAGACGGTGACGAACCCCTCGGCCACGGTGTTGATCGCAGTGACGTTCAGGAACACCGTTCCGGCGTCGGTCGGCACCAAGGAGCCTGCCGTGCCAGTGACCTGAACTTCGATCACTCGGCCGGCGACCGGTGTTGCCCCGGTGTAGCCCTTCTGCCCACCGGGCTGCCCCGTGCGGGTCTCGAGCACTCGCTCAGGCTGAACCGAGATGAACTCCGGTGCTCGCGGGGTGCGGTCGACGCCCAGGTTGACGCCGTCGCTGTGCGGCAGGGCCAAATACGGGAAGGTCGTGCCGAAGGCACGGTCGTTGCGGTCGACGGAGTCGATCGGCGCCAACGCGGCCACCAGGACTCCGCTCTGGGCAGCACCCTCGACGGCCTGGATGGCGATGTCGAGGACGTCGTCGGCGAGACGGCGACCGTTCGGGAACCCGGCCACGTCACCGGCGAGCACGCCCAACCGGTTCGGGGCCGCAGCGGGTGGCACCGCCATGTTCAAGCGCAGCATCTCCGACGGCCGGAAGGCGACACCGGGTCCGCGAGCAGCGGCGGCATCGGCGTTCAAGCTCTGGGAGTTGAGGTCGACGTTGAGCACCACGGCCGGATCACCATCGAAGCCGGCGTTGGCCTTGCTGATGCCGGTGAGGAAGATCTCGAATAGGTCGTTGCGCTTCACCGGCGGTGCCGGGACCCCGTAGATGCTCTGGATCAACTTCGGCAGGATCGGATCGAGCACCTTGTCGACAACGGCGGGGATGCCGGCATCCATGTCGGGGCTGATCGAGTTGAACGCGTCTTTCAACGCCAGCGGGATGACTACTTCGTTCACCAGCGGGTTGCCGAGGCGTGAGACCTGAACGAAATCGTCATCGGGCGTACCTGGCGTGTCGTCGACCAACGCACTACGACGGTCGGTCGTGCTCCAGATGCCGATGACCGGGTTGGTCGTCGCATTGCCGTTGATCGCCAAGGCGCTCTTGGGCACCTGCAGGGCGATCGAATTGACGTTGTAGCTGGCCAGCGTGTCCTGGCCGACCTCGCTCGCGTTGCCCCCGTACAGGAGGTCGAACACGCGCAGGTCGAGGAAGAACGAGTCGTCGGCCTGACCGGAGTAGGTCTTGCCACCGCCACCGGGAAGGTTGTACGTGGCCTGGGTACGCAGCGTCGCATAGTCAGGCATCGAGGCCGGACCGACGTGTGATGGCGCGGTGATCGGGTCACCGGGGGTGGTCACACCGTCGCCATTGCCGAGCAGCACCGTCGTCATCCCTCCACCATCGGTGACGGTGAGGTCGTAGGTCTGGTACACGTTCAGGTCGGGATCGGCCAGCGAGGTGACGGGGCCCGTGTTGTACAGGAACTGCCCACCAGCGTTACGGATGACCGTGTCGAAGACCCAGGTGTAGGTCAGGTCGGCCAATGCGTCGCCGTCGTTGTCGATCTTGATGTTGTAGCGGGTGTCATCGGCCCACGGGTAGAAGTTGGGACCGCCGTTCGGCTCCTCGAAGGGGATCCAGTTGGCAATCAGCGTCACGGTGTCGGGAGCATCCGGGCTCACGAACGCGTACACATCGGTGTTGTCGGCGCGGGGATCGCCCGCGATCAGCGGGGCCTCACGGTGGCTCGACGCGCCCACCTGGAACGGTCCGGTCTGGGTCGCGAACGCTCCGGCGACGAGGGCCAGGCCCACACCTCCAGCCGCACCCTTTTTCCAGCCGGAGCGGTGGCCTTTCTGCTTCGGTACTTCGCCAATCTTCACTGTTGAACCTCCTGGTGTCTGCAGCGGAACTGGTTCAAGGTCCGGCTGGGCTCCGGTGAACCAGAGACCAGTACGTCGCCGGGGTTCGAATCGTTCACGAATTGTCAAGGAATTCGCATGGAGTTCAGTGCGCTTCGCCGACGCGCCGCAGGCCCGTCACCGCGAAGGCGGCTGCGAACATCGTCGCGCCGACCAGCACGATGCTCGGCCCCGACTGGATATCGAGGTGGTAGCTGAGGTTCATCCCGATGAACCCGCTGAGCGCCCCGATGCCGGTGGCCATCAGCAGCATTCGTGGAAACGAATTGGTGAGCAGCCGGGCGATGGTCGGCGGGATCACCAGGGTGGCGGCGATCAAGGTCACCCCGACCACCTGCATCGTGGCCAGGATCGAGGTGGCCAGCACCATCATCAGGACCGCGTCCACCCGCGCTGTACGCACGCCTGACGCCTCGGCTACTTCCGGGTCGAAGGTGGTGAACAGCAATTGCCGGTACCCGATGAAGACGATCCCCGCCACCACGAAGGTGAGCACGACAATGGCCACCACATCGACCCGGTCGACACCGAGGATGCTGCCGAACAGTGCCGCGTCGAAGCTGCGCCCCCGACGCCCGAACATCGAAAACAATGCGAGCCCGAGCGCGAACGAGGCGGTTGTGATCACACCGATCGCCGCATCGGCGCCGATCACTCGGCGCCGCGTGACGCCGTTGATCATCAACGCCGAGACCACGCCCCACACCCCGGCACCGAACACGAAGTTGATCCCGAGCAGCGCGCTGGCGGCAAAACCACCGAAGATCGCGTGCGACAACCCGTGACCGATGTAGCTCATCCCCTTCAACACCACGAACACCCCGACCATCCCACACAGCGCCCCGGCGACGGTCGCAGTGACGAGGCCGTTGCGAAAGAACTCGAACTCGAACGGCCGGAACAGGTCGTCGATCACGATGCGTCCCGACGCAGCCTTCTCACCCGGCGCCCCCCGACGCTGTCAAGGCCGATCACAGCCGAGGCGGCGTGATGACGGTTCGAGTACTGATCGAGCACGATTGGCATGCCGGCATGTTCGAGGACCTCCATCGGTGCACCGAACGTAGCCTCCAGCACCTCGGGGGTGAGCACGTCACGCGGCGACCCTTGGCCGACCACGGTCTGGTTGAGGCAGACGAGATGCGGGAGATGCGAAGCGATCCCGTTGAGGTCATGGGTCGTGAGCACGATCGCGGTACCGGCCTGATTGAGGTCGTGGAGCAGGTGCAACAGGTCGTGGCGGGTGCGGGCATCGACGCCTGAGGTCGGCTCGTCCATCAGCAGCAACTGAGGGTCTCCGAGCAGTGCCCTGGCAACGAACACGCGTTGTTGCTGACCACCGGAGAGTTGGCGGATGTGCCGCCCGGCAAGGTCGGCGATTCCCAGCCTGTCGAGCATGTCCATCATCTCCGACCGCTCGCGAGCGCTCGGCCACGGCAGCGCCCTGGCGCGGATGCGGGCCATCAGCACGCATTCGGCGACCGTGACCGGAAAGTTCCAATCGACCGTCTCCACCTGCGGCACGTAGCCGATGCGAAGGTTGGCAGCACGGTTGACGGTCCCTTCGCTCACAGGCATCGACCCCAAGACAACCCGCAACAACGTGGTCTTGCCCGAACCCGACGGCCCGACGATGCCGGTGAACTGTTGCCGCCCAATGCCAAGCGACACTCCCGACAACACCGCGGTCGCGCCGTAGCCGCTGGAGATGTCGTGGAGACCGACCAGTTCGTCGTCCGCGCCGGCCAGGGTCCTCATCGCGGGTACCTCATTGCGGGTACACGGCTTGATCAGGTAGCAGGTTGCGTACCGCAACTCCACGCAGCGCCGTGGCATCGCCGCCGAGCGCTTCGGTCATGGTGATGTAGTCGAACAGCATCAGCCCCAACCATGAATGTTCCGCATCTCCGGGCTTGCCGGGAAGGTCATCGTCACGAAGGTCGTCGATGTAGGCAACGCGGGCCTCTTTCCCGATCTGTTCGAGCACGGGACTGGGGAACACCTCCGACCCGAAGATCGCCGGAACACCGCTCGTTTCCACCTGTTCGATGAGACGCGCCACCTCAGCAGGGGTGGGGTCTCCGAAATCGGAGATCTGAATCGCACCGATCACCTCCCAATCGTAGGTCTCAGCGAAATAGGCGTACGCGTCGTGATAGGTGAGGAGCTGACGAGTCGGGATCGTCCCGAACGCGGCCCGCATCGCTTCGTCGAGGTCTTCGACCATGGTGGCGAAGCGCGCGTAGTTGGCTGCGTAGTAGTCGGCATTATCGGGGTCACGGATGGACATGTCGTCTTTGATGATCTCGGCGTACCGACGTGCCAGGGTGGGATCGGTCCACAGATGTGGGTTCGGTTTGCCCTCCGCGAGCGGGAACGAGAAGTCGAAGATGTAGTCGCTTTCGGGGATGGTCAGCTCTCCGAGCTCGACGATCTCGGAATCGCTGCGGAGGTTGCTTTGCGCCAGTCGCCTGGTGGGTTCCTCGAGCGACAACCCGTTCATGTACAGCACGTCGACGGTCGACAACAGTTCAGCCACGCTTGGTCGCGGTTCGAAGGTGTGCGAATTGGTGCCTTCCGGAATGATCCCGGTCACCGTCGCCCGGTCCCCGACGATGCTCGTGACGATGCTGGTGATCGGCGCAACCGTGGTGGCAATGGTGATCCTCGACGGCGCACCGTTGCCGGCGATCCTGTCGCCGGCCGCCCTGTCGCCGGCAGCCTGGCCCTCGGCAGTGCACGAAGCCACCGCTGCCGAGGCGAGCAGCACCGAAGTGAGCGGTCCGACAGCCCTGCGTCGCGGCAGTTGCCGTGCCGGTACCAGCTCGCGTGTCTCGGACTCGCAGCGCTCGTCTCCGCGCTCGTTCAGGTCTCCGAGCGCCGGCCGGAGCCGCTGGAGACCGAGGCGTACTCGTGACTTCACTGTTCCCTCCGGGATTCCACTACGGCGTGCGATCTCGCTGAAGCTCAGCTCATCGTAGAACGCCGTTTCGATGGTTTGTCGCTGCTGTTGCGCGAGTTGGCCAAGTGCTTGTTGCACGCGTCGCGCCGTTTGCTCGTCGACGATCGAGTCGACGATCGAGTCGGCGATCGGGTCGACGAGGCTGGTCGGTTGCGGACACGCCGCGGGCGAGAGCAACGACGATCCTTGGTCACGCCGACGCCGCCGGAGATCGCCGCGAACCGCGTCGAGGGCCACCGATCGAGCCATGATCATCAAGTACGTGTGCAGCGACCCGCGGGCGGGATCGAAGCCACCCGGGTTGTTCCACAGTCGCAGGAACACTTCTTGCGAGACATCGAAGGAGTCCTCCACCCCACACACGGACCGAGCCCGTAGCCGCACCGCGACGGCATGGTGGCGGTAGATGTCGCTCATCACCGCGGAGGGATCTCTCGCCCATGTCAGCATCCACTCCTTCTGGTTGGCCGGTGCGGCCGCCAACGACTCGTCCGTGGTCGCCTCGGCGTTCGGTGCGATCATGCTGCGGCTGTTCGGGTCGCGAGTTGTCACGTCACCACGTTCGGCACGATCGCCGTCCTGGATTGGCCGACATCGCCCGTTACGTCGCCGTCTCGACTGGTCACGGGTCGGTTCTTCACCACTTCGGGTGATTTCAAACTACGTTTTACCTGGATGGAGACCAGCTCGATCATCGCTGTAGACGACTTGGCCGCGGACATCGCCGAGTATCAGGCGATGGCGCGTGAGTGGCTGGGCAGTCACGCCGCAGCGGCACCTCGCGACTACGGGGCGATCTGCCCGCCAGACCTCATCGAACACGCGACCGAATGGCACCGAACGGTGCACGAAGCCGGTTACGCCGGCATCCACTGGCCCGTCGAACATGGCGGGCAGGGCCGCACCGCCGAACACAACGCCGCCTGGCTCCTCGAATGCGCGC
>JAYURF010000048.1:0-6394 GCA_043756365.1 Acidimicrobiales bacterium | reverse complement strand
GCAGCGGACTCATCGACAGATCGTGCTCAGACAACTTGAGGACGGCGTCATGGCGCGGCACAGCAGCAATCGGCTCGGCACCGGGTAGGTCGATCAGCATCGGTTGATGCGGGAGCCCGTAGTACGACCGGACCTCCCCGTCACACCGCCATCCCAGGCGCTCGAAGAACACGGTGTTGGCGACCTGCACCGACGCCTCCATGACCAATCCGCCGGCAGCCGCTGCGGTCGCCACCGCATATCGCACCAGACGCATCCCCACGAGCGACGATCGGTAAGCCGGCAACACGGCCAATCGATCACCCTTCCAGCGTCCGACGTCGTCGAGCGGGTAGAGGCGGACGGTGCCGGCGATCTCGGTGCCGTGCGCTGCGACCACATGGATTGTCTCGTCGTGACGGTCCCAGCGGTCGATGTCGGTGAGCACCATGACACCCTGTTCCTCGACGAACACCCGGTGACGCACGGCGAAATGCGCCGACATCTCCGTTGGTGTGGGCATCCAGCACGAGACCGGCGAGGTCATGGCAGCCCCGCCACCGCTCCGCCTGGCGCGCTCGGTGCCCATGATGAACTCATGCTCCCATCACCGGAATGAGTTTGCGCCCGCTCGCTTCGCTCAGCTGCAGCGACTGCTCGATGGCACCGAGTGGGGAGCACGCCTGGCAGCGGGCGCACCCGGCGAGCACCTTGTCGGCGGTCAAGCCTCGCTCGACCAGATAGGGGGCTACCTGTCGCGCGATGCGTTCCGTGTAGGCCGATGTCGGAGGGCTCACATCAGCCATGAGGCTGCCGGGCACGGGTCGCAACGGAACGATGAACGGATAGACCCCGATGTCGATCGCTCGCTTGCATCCTTCGACGACGAGGTCGGGGTCTTCCCCCATTCCCAAGATGACATAGGTCGTGACCTGACCCGCACCAAATCGTTTGACGGCGTATTCCCACGCCTCGAAGTAGCGCTCGATACCGGTGCGAGCCTTGGGGGGCGCAATTCGTGCCAAGACCGCCGGGTCGAACGTCTCGACGTGCATGCCGAGCGAGTCGATACCCATGTCGTGAACACGGTCGATGACCATCAGGTCTTCCGGCGGTTCGAACTGCACCTCGACCGGAAGCCCGGACGCCTCCTTCATCGCCTGGCCGCACCTGCCGACGTAGAGGGCACCGCGGTCCTTGCCGTACGTCGATCCGGTGGTCAGCGTAATGTCGACCGCACCGTCGTACTTCTTGGCTGCGACTGCGACCTCGGCGAGGTGCTCGGGACGCTTGACCTTGATGGTATTGCCCGAGTCGAGCGAGACACCGATGCCACAGAACTTGCACTGATCGTCGTTGCCCCAATAGGCACACGTCTGCAGTACGGTGCTGGCCAACGAGTCGAGGTGCATCAGTGCGATGTGCCAATACGGCGTGCCGTCGGCGGTTGTCATGTCGTAGTAGTGGGGCCGACTGGCGGGCGCCGCCGACGCCACACGGACGCCGTTGTTGTAGATACCGAAACCGACGTCCTCCGCTTCGAGGCTGAACGGGGTGTCACGAACGAAATCCGCATCGACCGGGACCGTCAACGGGGTGCCCTCGATCCAGATCATTCCGGCGTCCGACGGACCGGCACCACCAGGACGACGCTCGAACTGCGTATTGATCTTCAGACCCTTCGATTGCAGTTCGATGATCAACCCGGCGATCCGCTCACCATCGTGCGCGGTGGGAATGGATGAGCGGACTTCGTGTGTGAGTGACATGTGGCAGCTCTCAAAGTCAGGCCGACGACGCGATGTCGCCGGATCTTGCCTGGCGATTTCCTATCAGAAACGGCACCAGGCGTCTACTAGAGGAAATATTTCGTCCCCGACACGGGTCAGCGTGACTCGATCAGAGCGACGAGTTGGTCTCGCGCGCGCTCGAACGCGGCTCCGTCGGCATGCTCCTGCACGTCCGCGATGCCGGGCTCGATGTCGGTCGGCACCCCACTGAACGAATCCATCTTGATGACGGTCAACACGTGAATGGCGGCCCCGGACGACGGCTCGGTCTCGACCGTGGCCACGATGGCGGCACCCGACGCGAGATGCAGATCGATCGCTTGGTACGGGTCGTACAGTCCCCGGCCGAGATCTCCTGCTTCGTGGAGCCGGACCCATGCGTCGCCCCGAGCGCGCGCGGCAGCGACGAGTTGCTGCTGATCGCGATGATGCTCGAGCGACCGGATCTCGGCATCCCGCAAGGCGAACCCGGTGCCGGCCACATCGACGCCAGAGAGGTCGCCGAGGGGCACGTTGGCACTCGATGCCGCGTCGCCGGTGCGCACCGCATGATCATCCCATGCCGCAACAAGGTCGAGTCCGGTTGTGACCGAGGCGAGGTCGTTTGCGAGCTGGCGGGCGATCCGCACCACCTGCTCGTACTTGGCCGGTGCGGTCGTGGCGAGCGGATACATACGCCGTTCCGCTTCCTTCCACTGAGCGCGCAGCGCCTCGAGCCGTACATCAGCCGGCATCGCCACCCACTCTCGAATCGATCGATCGAACACCACCGGCGCACCGCCGTACTTGTTGACAGCGACTTTCGACGATTCCGTTGCACATCACACTGTCCATCCATCTACTATACGAGAAATCCGTTGCCCATCCGATTGGAACCTGCGTGTCACGAACGGCCGTCCTCGCCCTCGGTGGAAATGCTCTCACACGAGAAGATGAACGAGGAACCATCGAAGAGCAATACCACAACGCACTCGCGATGGCGCGTTCTGTGCGATCGCTCATCCGCAAAGGCTGGGGGGTTGTGATCATCCACGGGAACGGACCACAGGTGGGCAACCTGGCGATTCAGCAGGCCGAGAGCTCGGCGCTGGTACCGGCGCAACCCCTGTTCGCACTCGGAGCGATGACCCAGGGCGCCCTGGGCAGCCTGATTTGCCTGGCGCTGCACGAGGTGTGCGGCGACGAGATCAGGTCCGCAGTGTCGGTGGTGACCCATGTCGAGGTCGATCCCCTTGACCCGGCGTTCACCAACCCGACCAAGCCGATCGGCCCCTTCTTCACCGAGGCCGAGGCGGACAAGCTGCGCGCGAGTCGCGAGTGGACGATGATCGAAGACTCGGGACGGGG
This sequence comes from Acidimicrobiales bacterium, assembly GCA_043756365.1. GTDB lineage: Bacteria > Actinomycetota > Acidimicrobiia > Acidimicrobiales > Ilumatobacteraceae > VFMC01. The sequence continues at coordinate 3,278 of JAYURF010000048.1, read as the reverse complement.
CTACCGCCGGGTCGTACCCTCGCCCGCGCCACGCGCTCCGGTCGAGACCGAGGCGATCACCACATTGATCGACGCAGGCTTCGTGGTGGTTGCGGCGGGTGGCGGCGGCATCCCTGTGGTCAGAGACGGAAACTGCTTACGCGGCGTCGACGCGGTCATCGACAAGGATTTTGCCGCCGAGCGAATCGCCGACGCTTCGAATGCCAGCGCGCTGGTGATGGTGACCGGCGTGAGCAACGTCAAGCTCGATTTCGGCAAGCCCACCGAACGTTCCGTGTACAACCTCACACCCGCCGAGGTCGCCAAACACCTCGACGACGGACAATTCCCGCCCGGAAGCATGGGACCGAAGATGCGCGCCGCAGCACGCTTCGTTGAAGGGTCCACTTCGGAACATCGTCGCATTTCGGCCATCACCACTCCCGAACTGGTGTACGCCACGCTCGACAACGCACACGATGCCATCCAAGGCCATCGCGGCACCCTCATCAAGCCGCCCAAGGCCGACTCGGCCGCGAACAACAAGGATCCTGCCGATGCTGCATGAAGCCTCCGTCCTGAAGGACTCGTACAAAGACAGCGTGCGACTGCTAGAGGCGACCCGAGCAATGCAGTCCACTGACGGCGTCGATTACGGCTGGGCGGTCATGGCCACCAAGGCAAACCTCGAGACGCTGCAGTCGGAAGGCTTTTCACTGATCGAAGGGGCATCGGCCAACGATCTCGTGCTCGCGGTGCGCGCCGACGACGCGGTCGTGATCGAAGCGGCGATCGACACCGCCAAACAGGCGTTATTCAGCACGACGACCCGCGCTGACGACTCCACTCCGGCCGTCGAGCGCCTGCAGGACGCATTGCGAGTACAACCCGACTCGAACGTCGCGATCATTTCGGTACCCGGGCCGTACGCAGCCCTCGAAACCCACAAAGCGCTGACCGCCGGGCTCGATGTGCTGCTCTTCAGCGACAACGTGCCACTCGAAGACGAGATCGACTTGAAGCAACGTGCCCGCGCCCTCGGTCGGCTCGTCATGGGCCCTGGGGCCGGCACCGCCATGCTCGCGGGCACCGGGCTCGCCTTCGCAAACAGGGTCACGCCGGGCCCGGTGGGCATCGTGGCGGCCGCCGGCACGGGCGCACAAGAGGTGATGAGCCTCCTCGATCGCTGGGGAATCGGCATCTCGCACGTCATCGGCCTCGGCGGACGCGACCTCAACGCCGACGTCGGCGGCCTCATGGCGATGTCGGCCATCGAGGCACTCGAGGCGAACGACGCCACCGAGGCGATCTTGTTCGTGTCCAAGCCCCCCGCACCGGAGGTTGCCGAACGACTCCTGAGCACAACGCGATCGAAACCGATGGTCGCCGCAATGATCGGCTTGCGCGAAGAACTTCACGGTGTCGCCGAGGGCATCTCGGTCTGCAACACGCTCGAACAGGGTGCCGTCCTCACCGCCCACGCTCTCGGCGCGCAGGTCCCCGACCTGATCGGCAACACCGCCGACGAGGTCGCAATCGCGATGATGGCGTTGGCACCCGAACGACGCCGACTCGTGGGCCTCTTCAGCGGTGGGACGATCTGCTACGAGGCGATGACCATCGCCACTGAGCACATCGGTCCAATCCACTCGAACACCCCGCTCGACAAGTCGTGGACCTTGCCCGCCCCCGACGGTAGCCATGTGTGCCTCGACCTCGGCGAAGAGGAGTACACCGTTGGTCGACCACACCCGATGATCGATCCCGAAGCCCGAATCCAGTGGCTCGTCGACCAGGTCCACGATCCCACCGTCGGCGTGGTGCTGCTCGACGTCGTGATCGGCGACGGCGCACACGCCGACCCCGGTGGTCTTCTGGCTCCAGCCGCCAAGAAGGTCATCGAGTCGGGAGCGGCGGTCGTCGCCTACGTCCTCGGCACCCACTCCGACCCGCAGAATTTCTCGGCGCAACAGCAGATCCTGCGGTCAGCCGGATGCATCGTCGCAGAGACGGCGGCACGCGCCGCACTCGCCGCAGCAGCGATCGTGAACCGCGATCCTGCACTCGTCCACCACGACATCGCATCTTGACATGACGACCACCGGAGACCGACGGCGCGTTGCACTCACCACCTACTCGGTGAAGCCGCGCGGCGGCGTGGTCCACACCCTCGAACTGGCCGAGGCGCTGCAGGCCGAGGGTGCCGACGTGACGGTGATTGCGATGGGCGACCGGGATGTCGGATTCTTCCGGCCGGTCGATGTGCCCGTCATCATCGTGCCTGCCCCCGACTGGGGCAGCACACTCGAAGAGCGCGTGTTCAGTTGGATCGACGCGATGACCGCCGGTATCGAACGCGTCAGTGACCGCTTCGACATCGTGCACAGCCAGGACTGCATCTCCGCGCGCGCCGCAGCCAGGGTCCGCGACGCCGGTGCATCGTTCAAGCTCATCCGCACCGTCCACCACGTCGACGACTTCACGACGCAAGCCCTCATCGATTGTCAGATCAACGCCATCAAGGAGCCCGACGAGGTGCTCGTCGTGTCCGAGGTGTGGCGAAGGCGACTGCTCGACGACTACGGCGTCAGCGCGAGAGTGATCACCAACGGGGTGCGCGCCGACCGGTTCGCGGTCGGGATCACACCCGAGCGCCGCGCTGAGCTGCGGTCCGACATCGGCGCCACCGACAAGTTCCTCTTCCTCACGGTCGGCGGTATCGAACCACGCAAGGGGTCCGAGTTCCTGATCGACGCGCTCGGACAGCTCACGGCGGATCCGTGCGGACCCGAGGTCGCGCTGGCCGTCGTCGGGGGGCACTCCTTCCAGGACTACGCCACCTACCGCGAGCGCGTGCTCGGCTCGCTCGACGCACACGGGCTCGCAGTCGGCACCGACATCGCACTACTCGGGACCGTGTCCGATGCCGCCCTCCCCGAGTGGTTCCACGCCGCCGACGCCTTCGTGTTCCCGTCGATCAACGAGGGGTGGGGTCTGGTCGTTCTCGAAGCAATGAGCGCCCGTCTGCCTGTCGTGACATCGGACATCGAGGTGTTCCACGAGTTTCTCGTTCACGAGGAAACTGCGCTGATGACTCGTTCCGGCGACCCAGACTCGCTGGCCCAGGGCATGCAGCGGCTGGTCACCGATCGCGGGTTGAGCGACCGACTGTCCGCGGCCGGTCCGAGCGTGGCGGCACAGTTCTCGTGGCAGCGAACCGCGGCACAACATCTCGCGGTGTACGGATAGTCGACGCTCGCGATCTTGCCGAGGTCGCCGCATATCTCGATCAGCACCAT
>JAYURF010000047.1:0-2339 GCA_043756365.1 Acidimicrobiales bacterium | reverse complement strand
CGACCTCGGCGACGGGCGGGGCGTGCGCCGCTACCGGCGCGAGACCAACGTGATGCCGCAGTGGGCCGGCAGCTGCTGGTACGAGTTGCGTTACCTCGACCCGACCAACGAGAACCGCTTCGTCGATCGTGCCGTCGAGGAGTACTGGATGGGCCCGAAGGGCGAGGGCCACCCGGGCGGCGTCGACCTGTACGTCGGCGGCGTCGAGCACGCCGTGTTGCACCTGTTGTACGCCCGCTTCTGGCACAAGGTGCTGTTCGACCTGGGGCACCTGTCGTCGAAGGAGCCGTATCACCGGTTGTTCAATCAGGGCTACATCCTCGCCGCCGCGTTCAAGGACGAACGCGAGATCTACGTCGACGCCCACGCCGTGACCGAACATGAAGGTGCCTTCTCCTTCGAGGGCAACCCGGTCACACGCGAGTGGGGCAAGATGGGCAAGAGCCTGAAGAACGCCGTCGCCCCCGACGAGATCTACGACGTGTACGGCGCCGACACGTTGCGGCTGTACGAGATGGCGATGGGACCCCTCGACGCTTCGCGACCGTGGGAAACCCGCGACGTGGTCGGCATGTACCGCTTCCTGCAGCGGCTGTGGCGCAACCTGATCGACGAGCAAACGGGGGCGATCCGCACCGACCTACCGGCACTCGATGACACCACCGAGCGGTTGCTGCACCGCACCGTCGCCGGAGTCCGTGCCGACATGGAGGCGATGCGGTTCAACACCGCGATCGCCAAGCTGATCGAGCTCAACAACCACCTGACCAAGCTCGGCGGATGCCCGCGCGACATTTCCGAGCGTGTTGTGGTGATGCTCGCTCCGCTCACCCCGCACCTGGCCGAAGAACTGTGGAGCCTGCTCGGCCACACGGCCACGTTGACGTACACCGATTTCCCGGTGGCCGACCCCGCGATGTTGATCGACGCCACGATCGAGATGCCCGTGCAGGTCAACGGCAAGGTCCGGGCCAGGATCATCGTCGCCTCCGACGCGTCCGATGACGTCGTCGAACAGATGGCTCTCGCCGACGACAAGGTGATCGCCGCGCTCGCCGGCGCCCAACCGAAGAAGCTGATCGTCGTCGCCGGCCGAATGGTCAACATCGTCGTCTGACGCCAGCCACGCGTGTGTGACGCCCGCCACGCGTGCGTGGCGCAGGCGGCTGATGTCGGCGACTGGCCACCGGTAGCGTGTGTCCATGAACGTCGAAGTCGTCGATTTCCAGTCGCCGGACGCGCCGAAGGCTTTCACCAGGTCGTTGCGGCACACCGGTTTCGCGGTGATCGTCAACCATCCGCTCCCTCGCGAGTTGGTCCAGCAGGTGTACGACGAATGGCTCGCGTTTTTCGACAGCGACGCCAAGTTCGCGTACCGGTTCTCCGAGGGCAGCCAGGACGGTTACTTCGGGCCCGACGTCTCGGAAACGGCCAAGGGCAACACCGTGCGCGACATCAAGGAGTTCTTCCACGTGTACCCGTGGGGTCAGTACCCGACCGAGGTCAGCGACGCGGCGCTGCGCTACGCCGAGCAGGCCACTGCCATCGCGATCACGCTGCTCGGGTGGGTCGAGGCCAACACGCCATCAGAGGTGAGTGCGAGGTTCTTCTGCCCGCTCAATCAGATGATGGTGGACAGCACCCGCACACTGCTGCGCGTGCTGCGCTACCCGCCGTTGAGCGGCGACGAGCCGGTCAACGCGGTCCGGGCCGCGGCGCACGAGGACATCAACTTGTTGACGGTGCTGCCGGCTTCGAACGAGCCGGGGTTGCAGGTGCGCGACGTGGCCGGCAACTGGCATGACGTCCCATGTGATTTCGGCAGCATCGCCGTCAACAGCGGCGACATGCTGCAACTCGCCAGCGGCGGCTACTACCCGAGCACACCACACCGGGTGATGAACCCCACCGGTGAAGGCGCAACCCGCTCGCGTTTGTCGCTGCCGCTGTTTCTACATCCCGCGGATGACGTGCGCCTGTCGCCGGATCGCACCGCGTTCGAGTACCTGCAGGAGCGCATCGCCGAATTGCGCAGCCACGACCTGAAGGCGAGCTGAACCGGCACCCGCCGGACACCCGATGTTTCGTTCACGACGAGACCGGCTTCGCCGCGAGGCATTGGCCGGCGACTTCCCCGAGGCATGGCGGCAACGGTTAGCAGCGCGCTGGGCAGCGTGGCCGACGCTGTCTGCCGACGAACGCGAGCGCATGGAAGATCTCATCCGGCTGTTCATCGGCGGGCGCCGATGGGAGGCAGCGAACGGCTTCACCATGACCGACGAGGTGAAGGTCATCATCGCTGCCCAGGCGTGCCTGCTGGTGCTCGAACTCGACCTCGA
>JAYURF010000046.1:0-2340 GCA_043756365.1 Acidimicrobiales bacterium | reverse complement strand
GCGACTCGCTGTTCAGGGGTGAGACCCTGAGGGGTCTGCTGCTGTCGGCCTACGCCTGGTCGACGGTGGGCACGATCGCCGGCCTCGCCGCCATCGGTGCCTTCATCGCCGCTGCTGTCATGGCCCTCCTGGTGGCCCTCGGAATGGTCCACCACCGCAGGCTCCCCACGACCGCCTGATCGCTCCCTCAGAGCGGACGCGACGGTGCCCGACCCCGAATGGGGTCGGGCACCGTCGCGCAATCGAGGATCAGGTTGCTCGGGCTCAGAGCTGAAGCGGGATCTCGACCACGTTGGTGTCGGAGCCGTCCATGGAAGACGGCTCCCACAATCTCAACAGGCTTGGGCCCGGCGTCGACCCGGTGACGTCCACGGTGAAATCGAAGGTGCCCCGCGTGCCGGTCCCGGATGTCGCCATCTGAAAATGCTCGTACCGTGTCGTTCCACCGACGTCGACGACCCGAACCATGAATGTCGCCTCGAAGACGTTCGACGTGCCGGAGACCCGGAGGGTGGGGCCCACGGGGTCGAATGGAGCCGGAGTATCGACGAAGATCGCCGGCGTCTCGTCCTCGAAGTCGGCACGAGTCAGCGGCTGATCGAGGACGAGCCCGTCGGATCCGAAGACTTCGAGTGGTGCGCCGTCCAACTCGAGCAAGACTGCTTCGACTGTTTCGAACTGCGTGGCGGTGTACACCACCTGTGCCAGTCGCAACCGCATGGACAGGCCACCGCCACCGCCGAACGACGACGAGAGATCGATCGTCGCAACACCGTTCTCGATCGACGCGCCATTCAGGAACGTGCCTTCGGGAACGGCCGAGGACAGCCCGATCTCCTGCTCCCGCGCTTGGGTGCCCGCGAGCAACTGCGCGAACGCAGCACGGGTTGTTGCCGGAGTGGCAGGGACTGTCCGGTGCACGAGCGCCACGTGCTCGTCACGCACGAAGTAAGCGGAGACCTCGATGGTTGCCGCAGGGTCCGAGGTAGCCGGAACAGCGCTCGGCGGCACAGTCGGAACAGCGCTCGGCGGCACAGTCGGAGTAGCCGTCGAAGGCACTGCCGTCGGTGGCACAGTGGCGGGTGGCACAGTCGTGAAAGCAGGGGTCGTGGCCGTGCTCGTGGCGGCAGCGAGAGTGTTCGTTGCTGCAGGCTCCGGAGCAGCGCCGTCGTCTCCACAACCCGCGAGCGTGATCACGATTCCCACGATCATCGGCAACCTGGTGCATCCTCCCCTTGAATCGAACCGGTAAGTGAGCATGTGCTCATTCTCGTCCGGACGAGCGAACGCGTCGAGAGTCACTGGTTCCGCCCGTGCAGACTCGACGTGGTTGCTGGCGCCCTGTGTCGAAGCGGCCGACTCTCATCGGCCCAAGCTTCACTCGGCCGGAAGAGAATTTGAACTCAGGCCGACTTGGGTCCTCCGGCCCTATTCGTGCGGACCCGCGGAGCGCACCATGTGGGCATGAGCGGACAGATCATCGTTGGCTACGACGGCACCGGGCATTCGTCCGACGCCGTGATGTGGGCAGCGCACGAAGCGGTGTGCAGGCAGGCACCGATGCGGATCGTCTGCTGTTACGACATTCCAATCGACGGCGAAGCAGGCTTCGGCTGGGCTTCGGCGGAATCGATCAACGGTCTGCTGGAGGCGACAGAAATCCGGCTGGAGGAAGTACGTGGCTCGGCGGTGAGCTCACACCCGACGGTCAAGGTGAAGACCGTGACCTCGGCAGGACCGCCCTTGCTTGCCTTGCTCGACAGTGTGACGTCGGACGATCTGGTCGTCCTCGGCGCAAGCACTCATCAGGGCAGAGCTGCCTTCTGGTTGGGCAGCACTCCTCGGCTTGTCATCCGTCACAGCCCGTGCCCGGTGGTGGTCGTGCATGGAGCCGTCGGTCGTGGCAGGCCTGACCGGATCGTCGTTGGCGTCGACGGGTCGCCTGCCTCGGATCTGGCGGTGCAATGGGCATCTGGCGAGGCCGCGCTTCACCAGGCACCGCTCGTGGTTGTGCACGGTTGGTGGTACCCCTACATGCTCGTTGAGAACAGCAGGTCACAGGCGCGTGACCTGACTCGAGTGGATGCGGCGTGTGTGCTGGACCGTTCAGTCGAGCTCGCGCGTCAACTCTGCGGTGCCGATGTCATCGGAACTCTGGTCGAATCCGGACCTGCCTCGGCGTTGCTGGACACGGCGTGTGATGGTGACCTGCTCGTCGTCGGATCGCGTGGCCATGGAGCGATCAGGTCGGGGTTGATCGGTTCAACTGCAATCAGCGTCATCGAGCGAAGCAGTACTCCGGTTGCGGTCATTCGGGTCCAGTGACTACGGCGGCCCGAG
>JAYURF010000045.1:0-6413 GCA_043756365.1 Acidimicrobiales bacterium | reverse complement strand
CGAGCTGAAGCCGCCCGGGCGCGCCTTCCCCGGCAGCCACGGTGCGATCAGGCGCGAACGACGACCCCACGGTAACTGTCGACGAAGCCGTGACGCTTCAGCATGGCGGTGACCGACGAGCCCTGGTCGAGCGGGGCCCCATTGACCTTGCGTACCTCGACTGTTCGGGCCCGGCCATCGGCGACGAGTGACGCGAGCGCGTTGACCCACGAGTCGTCGGCGTCGGCACCCCCGAACGTGACGAGGTGATGCGAGCGACGATCGAACCACACGAGCGGCTGCCCTTGCGACAACACCACCAGCGCCCCAGAACTACGCGCCGGGCGGCCCGGCGTGACCGGCCAGGACAACGCCGCGCCATAGGGCTGCGCCGGATCGGTCGCGGCCAAAACCACTGGCGGCGGCACCTGTTCCGGGTGCAACTCGGCGTCGGTCGCTTCGCGCCCCGAACGCAGCCGGTCGACGGCCCCCGGCACGCTGAACTGGGCTGCGCCGAGGCCGTCGACGAAGTACCCGCGCCGGGCCGCACCCCGTTCCTCCAACACTTTCAGCACGCCGTACACGCCCGAGTACCCGCCAACCACGTTTTCGGCCAGTACCGCCTCGCGGGTGACCACGCCGTAGCGCTCCAACATCTGCAATGCCATGGCATGCGCCGCCGCAGTGGGAGTGGGGGCCGGAAGCAACAGCGGGGCGACCAGGCTCCACCGGCCGGCAGCAGCCGGCGGGCCGATTCGGGTGAGCCGACCCGGACGTGGACGACCGCGCAACGAAGCCGTCGGCCGCGACGCTGACGCTTTCGAGCGGGCACCGCCGAGCACGGCTCGCAACGGGGCGAGCGTGTCGTTGGTGATTTGGCCCGCCCACACCAGATCCCACAACGCGGTGAGCGTTTCGATCTCGGTGGCCCCCGGTGTCGCCGCACGCAGCTGCGTCCAGAAGCTGGCCCCGCGCTCGGCGAGATGCACCCGCAACGCATCGTGCAGTGCCCCATCCGGCGGCTCGATCGGCTCGATCGACGGGGCCAACAGTGGAAGCTGATCGGCGAAGAACAGCCGCACCCGCCCGTCGTGGGCCCCCACCGAGCCGGCACCGATCCACACGATCTCGCCCGCAGTGCACAACTCGTCGAGGTCGGTGGGGCGGTAACCGCGCACACGCACCGGCAGCACATCGGTCTCAAGGGCGCTCCCCATCAACGCAGCGCCCTGCAACAGCCCGAGTGTTTCAACCAAAGTCTCGAGGCCGCGCCGTTCGGCCGGGATGCCATGCCACTCGGAGAGGAACCGGGCGTAGGCAACCTGATCGACCGGCTCGACCTCGCGTCGCAGCGCGGCGAGTGACCGGCGCCGCAGCTGGCGGAGCACTTCGATGTCGCACCATTCGCGGCTGGACCCATCGGGACGGAACTCGCCACGGACCAGCCGGTCGTCGGCCTCGAGCGCGGCCAGCGCGCCGGCAGCACGGGTCGCCGGCACTCCGAATCGCCGGGCCACGTCGCTACCGACGAACGGGGCGTGCGTTCGCGCGTACCGCGCGACGAGCGATTCAAGCGGCAGCGGAGCCGGCTCGGTGAACGCCCGGGGCAGCCCGAGCGGCAGCGAGCAGCCGAGCGCGTCGCGGTACTTCGCGGCGTCGTCGGCGGCGATGAAGCGCTGCTCGTCGGCCATGCCGATCTCGATGATCCGACGGTGGTGGGTGAGCTCGGCCAGCCATGCCGCCGCGGTGCCCGAACCCTCGCAGCGCAGGTCGGTCTCGGCCGCAGTGAGGTCGCCGACCTTGCGGAACACGTCGTGCAGCTCGTCGGCGCTGCGCGCCCGGCGACCATCGGCCAGGCATTGCAACTCGAGCTCGATGTCGGCGAGCACACCGGGATCGAGTAGCTCGCGAAGCTCCTCCGCCCCGAGGAGGTCGCGTAAGAGGTCGCGATCGAGCGCGAGCGCGGCGGCCCGCCGTTCGGCCAGGGGGGCGTCGCCTTCGTACATGTACGCGGCGATCCAGTTGAACAGCAAGCTCTGGGCGAACGGCGATGCCTTTGACGTGTCGACGCTGACGACTCGGATGGCTCGGCTGCGCAGCTGGCCGAGCACCTCGCGCAACGCCGGCAGATCGAACACGTCCTGCACGCACTCGCGCGATGTTTCCAACAGGATCGGGAAACTTGGATACTTGGCCGCTACTGCGAGCAGATCGGCGGCGCGTTGGCGTTGCTGCCACAACGGTGTGCGCCGGTCGGGACGGCGGCGGGGCAACAGCAATGCTCGCGCTGCGCACTCGCGGAACCGGGCTGCGAACAGCGACGTTTGCGGTAACGACGACAGAACCAGTTCATCGATGTCATCAGGATCGATGATCAGCTCCTGCAGGGGAAGCTCGTCGGCGGCTTCGGGTAGGCGAATGACGATGCCATCATCGCCCCACATCGTCTCGACCGGCATGTCGTAGCGGTCCATCATCCGCCGCTCGATCGCCATCGCCCACGGCGCATGCACCGGAGTGCCGAACGGGGTGAGGATGCACACCCGCCAGTCGCCGATTTCGTCACGGAACCGTTCCACCACAACAGTTCGGTCGTCGGGCACCACCCCGGTCGCGGCGACCTGCTCGTCGAGGTACATCACCACGTTGGTCGCGGCGAGGTAGTCGAGCGAGTAGTCGTCCATCAAACTGGCGATGGCCGCCGGCATCTCCAGCGAACGCATCTCGCGCTGAAACGCGCCGAGCGCACGACCGAGCTCGAGCGGACGGCCGGGCCGGTCGCCGTGCCAGAACGGCATCTTGCCCGGTTGCCCCGGGGCGGGGGTGACGACAACACGCTCGAAGGTGATGTCCTCGATCCGCCAGGTGGACGCGCCGAGCACGAAGTTCTCTCCCGGCCGGCTCTCGTACACCATCTCCTCGTCGAGTTCGCCCACTCGTGTGCCGTCGGGAAGAAACACACCGAACAGGCCGCGATCGGGGATGGTTCCCCCGCTGGTGACGGCCAGGCGGCGCGATCCGTCGCGGGCGCGGATGGTGTCGTTGACCCGGTCCCACACGATGCGCGGCCGCAGCTCGCTGAACTGTTCGCTCGGGTAGCGGCCGGATAGCAGATCGAGCACGTTGGTGAGCAGCTCGTCACTGAGCTCGGCAAAGCATGCGCACCGCCGCACCAGCGCGCCCAGCGCGGCCACCGAGGTGTCGCCGCTGATCGCCGCGTGGGCCACGATCTGCTGCGCGAGCACGTCGAGTGGGTTGCGCAGGAACCTGGTGCTCTCGATCTTCCCCTCGATCATCCGCCTGGTGACGACCGCGGCTTCGAGCAGGTCGCCGCGGTGCTTTGGGTAGAGCGTGCCTTTGCTCGGCTCGCCGACGGAGTGGCCGGCGCGCCCGATCCGCTGAAGTCCGCGGCTGACCGCACCGGGCGACTCGACCTGGATGACCAGATCGACCGCACCCATGTCGATACCCAGCTCCAAGCTGGATGTGGCGACGATGCCGCGCAGCACCCCACGTTTGAGTTCGTCTTCGATGACCACCCGCTGCTCGCGGGCGAGCGACCCGTGGTGGGCCTTGACCAGTTCGATCGGCGACCCGTCGTCGCCGCAGACGCCCTGGTCGGCGGCGAGCTCGTTGAGCTTGGCCGCAAGCCGTTCGGCCTGGCGGCGGGCATTGGTGAAGATGATCGTGGTGCGGTGCTCGAGGATCTGCGCCAGAATCCGCGGGTAGATGCTGGGCCAGATGCTGGCGCGCTGCGGGCCCGCCGAGCCGTACCCGGCAGCACGGGGCGGCAGCTCCGGCCCGCTGCGCAGCTCGGTCACCGGCCGGCCGAGATCGCCCATGTCCTCGACCGGAATCACCACATCGATCAGCAGTGCCTTGCGAATGCCCGCGTCGACGATGGTGACCGGCCGCTTCGAGCCATCATCGTTGTGGCCGCCAAGGAAGTGGGCGACCTCCTCCAGCGGACGTTGCGTGGCCGACAGCCCGATCCGCTGCGGCGGCGACACCGTGATCTCGTCGAGACGTTCCAGCGACAGCATCAAGTGGGCGCCGCGTTTGGTGGCGGCCATTGCGTGGATCTCGTCGATGATCACCGTGGACACGTTGACCAGCGTGTCGCGAGCCGACGAGGTGAGCATGAGATACAGGCTCTCTGGCGTGGTGATCAGCAGATCCGGCGGCTTACGGATCAGCATCTGGCGATCCTTGGCCGAGGTATCGCCGGTGCGCATGGCCACATACGGTTCGACGTAGGGCTCGCCCAATCGTTCAGCGGCAAGCCCGATACCCATCAGCGGGGCTCGTAGGTTCTTTTCGATGTCGAACGCCAGGGCGCGCAGCGGCGAGATGTACAGCACCCGGGTGCGTTGTTTTGGGTCGAGCGGCGGCACCGCCGGATTCGGGGTGCACAGCCGGTCGATGGAGGCGAGGAACGCGGTGAGCGTCTTCCCCGACCCGGTGGGGGCACAGATCAGGGTGTGCCGGCCGTCGATGATCGGCGGCCAGCCCTGCACCTGGGCTGGCGTGGGCTCGGGAAACGACGAGGCGAACCAGGCGCGCACCGCCGGCGAGAACCGCTCGAGCACAGGATGGTCAGCCACGGCATCAGCTTACGACCGGGGTGTTGCGCGGTTCAGGGCCGCAAGCCGCGCCGTTGCCAGCGCACGAGCGAACCTCGCCGGGCCGCGCGAACGCCCGGGTTGCGACGCCTGCCGAGGCGGCCGCAACCCGGACGAAGCTGTGTGGGACGGGGGAACCGAGCGTTCGCCACGCCCGGCCCCGACATCGACGGGATACCCGCGATGTCGGTGACCCACTCAGCCGCCGCGCCGACGGTCAGCGTGTGCAGACAGTCAGACCGAACCGCCGAGCAGTGGCTGGCGAGCTGGTCGCATCATGTTGTCGGTCATTCACCCTCCTCACGATCTGTTTCGATCACTCGCCATCGCGAAGCGAGTAGGCAACATGGGATCACAACGCGGTTAACGGCTGGTTACCGCCGATGGCCGGGCTTGCACACCATGAACCACCAGGGGCGACGCGGAGGGGTCGCACGACGTGCGGCATCGTGCCTACGATCGCGCGATGCAGGCCGACACCCCCGCTGTGACGGTGCTGGGAGAGGTTGTGCTCCGCAACTTCGACGGCGACGAGGTGATGCTGTCGCCACAAAAGCGCGAGATCCTGGCAGCCCTTGCCGCCGCCGCCGGGGCCAAGGTGACCACGGAACATTTCGTGACCGCTCTGTGGGGCGCGGACACGGCCGCAACCCGGAACCGGCTGAAGGCGCAAGTTGCTCGGCTTCGGCCATTGCTCGATCGGGGTTTGTCGATCGAGTTTCGCAACGGCGGTTACCAACTGTGCGGACCGCTGCAACTGCTCGACTCGACACGGTTCGAATCGATGGTGGTCGAGGCTCGCGACTGCGAACCCAAAGTGGCCATCGAGCTGTACGCACACGCGCTTGCGTTGTGGACGGATGCCGAGCCGTACACCAACGTGACCAACCCGCTCGTCGATGCGTCCGGATGGCGGCTCGTCGCACTCCGCGACAGCGTGGTTCTCGCCCTTGCCGACCTCGAAATCACCACCGGCGCGCACCCCACGTCGCTGCCGCTGTTGGCCTCGGCGTTCACGGTCGACCCGGCGCGCAGTGACATCGCCGGTCGCCTCGCGCATCTGCTCACCGTCGCCGGGCGCGACGTCGAGGGGTTGCGCACGATCCAACGCCACCGTGAAGCGGTCGCCGGGACCGGGGCCGTGATCGGTCCCGATATCACCGATCTCGAGGGCCGAATCCTGCGCCACGAGGTCTCGCATCTCCCCTTCCCGCCGCCGGTCGCGCTCTCCCACCATCTCCCACCGTCACCGATCGGGTGGTCCGTTCGCGATTCATGGTTGGAACGCCTCGAGTCGGCGGTGGCGCTCGGCGCAGTCATCCTGTGCGGCGAACCCGGTGTCGGCAAAACATCGCTGACGCGCAGCCTCGAGCATCGCCACGCGATGCTCGGAGCCCCGACGATCCGCTGTGCGGCGCTGCCGCAGCCACACCGGGCGATGGATGTCATCGTCTCGATCATCGAGCAGTTGCAACATTTGACGGCACCGTCGGGCGTCGGTTCGGTGCTGCCGGGCGTCGGTTCGGTGCTGCGGGCCCCGACCCGCGACGCCCTCGTCGCCGATCTGGCCGAGCTCGTCGGTGGATTGCTCGACAGCACGGACCCCGTGTTGATCATCGAAGACTGCCACTGGCTCGATCGCATCTCGGCCGACGTGATCGGTGCGGTCCTCGACCGTCCCGGCAGGCGCATCGTCATGACCACGCGGCGGTCGCTACTGGAACTGTTCGGCGACCGGTGGACCGAGACACCGACGATCGACCTCCCGGCGCTGAGCCGTCCCGAGGTCGAGCAGGTGATCCACCAACTACT
>JAYURF010000044.1:0-2346 GCA_043756365.1 Acidimicrobiales bacterium | reverse complement strand
ATACGGGCGCCCCGCAAGCGCATGTCAACACGATCCCCCGCGAGTGGTACCACACCGACTGGGTTGCCGACCGCACGATCTCGTGGCTCGATTCGCTGCCGGTCGACGACGACTGGTTCTGCTGGATGAGTTTCCCCGATCCGCATCACCCATGGGATCCGCCGGCGAGTGAGGTGGGCCGGATCAACTGGCGCGACGTGGACCTCCCGGCCGGTTACATCGAGGATCAGGCCGAGCGCGAACGGGTTCTCGACGCCAAGCCACGCCACTACCGGGCCTGGTACGACGGGCGCTTGGTGAGCAACTACGAGGCCCCACTCAGCTGGGTGCCGGCCACGCTGACACCCGACCAGGTTCGCGAGATCAACGCGCTCAACGCAGTGGAGTGCGAGCTCATCGACGAAGCGATCGGCCGGGTGCTGGCAGCGATTGCGGCGCGGGGCTGGACCGATGATGTCGACGTCGTCTTCACCACCGATCACGGCGAACTGCAAGGCGATTTCGGGTTGATGTTCAAAGGTCCGTACCACGTGGAGGGGCTGATGAGGCTGCCATTCATCTGGCGGCCGGCCCCGTCGAGCATCACGCCTGCTGCGGTAGTGACCAAGCCGGTTGGACACGTGGATCTGGCACCGACGTTCTGCGCGATCGCCGGCGTCGAGGTGCCGACATGGATGGAGGGCAAGCCGCTGCCGATGAACGACGACGACGCCGACGCCCGCGGGTTCGAGCGCGTCCTCACCGAATGGGACAGCGAACTGTTCGGGGTTGGCGTGCACCTGCGCACGATCACTCGCGACGGCTGGGTGTGCACCACGTACCTGCCCGGCTTCGCCCACGACGGCAGCGAGGGCGAGCTGTACAACATGTCCGACGATCCGTTGCAGCGGGTCAACCGGTGGGACGACCCGTCGCTGGCCGCGGTCCGCAGCGACCTGCTGGCCGACCTCTGGGATCACCAGCCGACGATGGTGTCGCCGTTACCAATCGTGCACGCCCCGGTGTGAATCGGCCGCCGGGCCGAGCTCAGGCTCGCGCTTGAACCACCGGCCAGTGAACGGCGAGGGTCGGCAGGTCGAGCACAACCCATCCGTGGCCGACATCGCCGTCACAGCCGAGGCCGACGACGCGCGACGATGCCCAACTGAGGTCGCCGGTTTGCACTGTCGCGCGACGATCAACCCAGCTGAGGTCGGTGCTGTATCCGTGATGCCAATGCCCGTGGATCACGAGTTGAGGCATCGTGGCGGTCATCGCGCTGGCGACCAGCGAACGCACCTCGTCGGCGCGGACCTGATCCTGTGGCGGCAGATTCCACGACGACGACAGGTGCACGCCGGCCGGGGCATCGTGGGCGATGAGCACGTCGAGCGGATCCGGGCCAAGCCGCTCGATGTCGCCCAGTTCCGTGGTCTCGTTCGGCCACCAGTCGCGACCGGGCACGCGCCCGCGCCAGTCGACGGAGAACGCTCCGCCGAGGAACCCGAACGTCGCTCCACCGAGGCCGCGTCGTGAGCCGCGCGGCATGTACGTGACGTGATCCGAGATGGCAATCGGGAGCTGGCGATGGCGCAGGTTGCCGAGAGACGCATGGTCGTCGTGGTTCCCGTCGATGAACCACAGCTCGACACCCTGCGCCGCACATGCATCCTCGACGGCTGTGAGAAACCGTGGCCCATCACGATGAGCGGGGAAGTACCCGAAGTCGCCGACCTGGATGATGACGGGGCAGTCGTGCGCGGCGGCAACCTTCGCGATCAGGCTGAACCATGCAGCGTTGCCGTGGGTATCGCCGACGATGAGCACGCGACGAACGTCATCTCGGTGAATGGTGTCGCGGTGAATGGTGTCGCGCTCCATGCGAGCAGTCTGGCTGAGCGGTCGTGTTGAGCTGCGCAGATTTTGTCGAGCTGAGGCCCCGACGACGAACCAGTGTCAGGCCGGGCCGTCGGCGGTGGTGAACCAACCGGCGACATCGGCGAGGAGGTGACCGCCGGTCTGGGTGAACATCGAGAACTGACCGGCGGCATCGAGCGTGGCGTAGGCGGCGTTGGGGATCGTTTGACCGGCGCGCTCGGCGTTGATGTTCGAGCTGGCGCCGGCCGTCGCCCCGCCGGTCGGGAAGACCTGCACGAAGCCGGCGGCAGTCGATTCGGTGATCGTCGCGTTGAGCGCCACCGCGGCTGCGCCGTTGGGAATGCCGAACCGGCTTGCGGTCCGTACCGTCACGATGCCACCTGCCGGCAGCGGGCCAACGACGGGAGTGTTGCTTGCGTCGCGGGTGTCGACGAGCCGGCTCGGGGTGATCGGGACGAACAGCCCTGCGGTCGACGACACACTGGACGC
>JAYURF010000043.1:0-2350 GCA_043756365.1 Acidimicrobiales bacterium | reverse complement strand
ACCGGCCGGGTGTGACGGCTGCGTCTGTGCCGATCGCTCGCACCGCCTGGGCCTCACCGAGCACCGCGAACACGGCCGTCGCTTCGGCTCGAATCCGGCCTTTGACATCGATCACCACCGCCTCGGTGTAAATCTGTTCCGGGGAGATCTCGAGCACTTTGGCCTCGACCCGGTGTGTCTTGTCCACGTACACGGCCCCGAGGAAACGGGTGGTGGTCTCGATCGTTACCGCCCAGCGGTGGCCAACGGCGATGCATGCCCAGGCCATCGCCTCGTCGAGGATCGCCAGGGTGACACCGCCGTGCACGAATGCCGGGGCACCGCTGAACGATCCCGACAGGGTGAACTGGGCGACGACCAACCCGGTATCGGTGTCGTGGAAGAAAGGGATCCGCAACCCCTGCTCGTTCGTGGGTTCGCAGACGAAGCAGTTGGTTTCGAAGCCCCAGTCCTCGTTGTGGATCGCGACGATGGTCATCGGCAGGCAACCGTAGGGCACACTGGTTGCTCATGCTTGACGCGAACCAGCCGCCGCTGCCGGCCCCCATTCCGCTCACCGATGGGCTACGTACCTCGATCACCACCAACCTTCGCGCCCATTCAGTGCGGGCCGTCGCCGCCGACGAACGCAAACGCGCCGCCGTGGCAATCGTGGTTGTCGACAGCACCCCGGAGTCCGACGATGTCGACCCCAATCCCGCAACCGCCGAGGAATTGTCGATCGTGCCGGGTGACGTCACCGGACTCGACGGGCAGATGCGCGGTGTGGCCGGGGGATCGGCGTTCCTGCTGTGTCGCCGAGCGCCACGGATGAACAGCCACGCGTCGCAGTGGGCGCTGCCCGGCGGCCGGATCGATCCTGGCGAAACGGCCGAGGACACTGCGCTGCGCGAACTTCACGAGGAACTCGGCGTGGAGCTCGGCCACGATTCGGTGCTCGGTCGGCTGGACGACTACTGCACCCGCTCCGGCTATGTGATGACTCCAGTGGTGGTGTGGGGCGGAGCGGGACTCGAGCTGTGGCCGAACCCCGATGAGGTCGCCCACGCCTACCGGATCGGGCTGCACCAGTTGTGCCGCGAGGATTCACCGCGCTTCGTCACGATCCCCGAAAGTGACCGCCCCGTTGTGCAGGTGCCCCTTGGCGGTGATCTCATCCACGCCCCGACCGGGGCAGTGCTGGTGCAGTTCCGTTGGGTTGCGCTCGACGGTCGCATCGATGCCCGCGTCGACGAGTTCGAGCAACCCGTCTTCGCCTGGCGGTAGCACCTGTCCCGGGCGGGCTGGGCGGGCGGTTCAGGTGACTTGGGCGCGCAACACGTGTTTGAGGACCTTGCCCATCGGGTTGCGCGGCAACTCGTTGACGAACTCGAGCCGCTCAGGGATCTTCGTCTTTGACAGCCCCTTCGCCTGGCAGTGCGCAGCGAGTTCCGGGATCGTCAGCGTGTCGAACCCGGCGGCGAGCACCACCACTGCGCACGCCCGTTCGCCGGTGACCGGATCGGGCACACCGATGACCGCGACGTCGGCGACGGCGGGATGCTCGACAAGCACGTCTTCGATCTCTTGCGCCGACAGGTTCTCGGCGTTGCGGATGATGATGTCCTTCAATCGCCCGGTGATGCGTACGAACCCGTCGGCGTCGACCGTGCCGAGATCGCCGGTGCGGAAGTAGCCGTCGTCATCGAAGGCCTGGGCGTCGAGCGACGAGTCGACGTAGCCCTGGCACCGTTGCGGACCACGCACCCACAACTCGCCCTCCGCGCCGGGAGCAACCGGGTCGCCGTCGAAGCCGCGCACGTTCACCTCGGCACCTGGAGCCATCCGCCCAACGGTGCCCCTGAACTTCTCGGGCGGGTCGCCGATTCCGAGGCTGGTCGCCGCCGGGAACTCGGTCAGTCCCCACTGGTTGTAGATCGGCGTCCCGAAGACCGCGAGGCATTCGGCGTTCAGCTCCGGGGTGATCGGCGCGCCGCCGGCTTGGAGCTGACGCAGCCGGGGGAACAGCGGCTCGTCGCCATGTCGGCGTTGCGCGGCGAGGTAGGCCTGGAAGAAGGGGGTGGCCGAGCCGAGCACGGTCGCACCGTGCTCGCGCATCACCACCGGCGTGGCAACAGGATCGAACGTGTCGAGCAGTAACAGTTGGGCACCGACGCGCAGGTACGCGGTGAGCAGCATGATCCCGCCGATGTGGCTGAGGGGGAACGGCACGGGGAACAGGTCGTCGGCGCGCAACCCGATGTAGGCGATCTGCGCGTTCGACGACGCCATCACCGAGGCGTCGGTGTGCTTGGCACCCTTCGGTGTCGCCGTGGTCCCCGACGAATAGAAGTACCAGCGCACGTCATCG
>JAYURF010000042.1:0-6432 GCA_043756365.1 Acidimicrobiales bacterium | reverse complement strand
CGGCTGGGTGAGCACCTTCACCGCAAGCCGCAACGGGCCGTTGGTGATCACGTTGCGCGCCGCACGCGCGGGGCCACGCCTGGCCCACGCGGTGTCGTAGTCGGCACCGAGCTTGGACGGATCAGGCGGAATCACCACACCGCGCGGCTTGCTTGGGGACCGGTACGGGAAACCCAATGATCGTGTGGGTTTCAGGGCAAGTTGCAACGGTGCGCCAACGGCGTCGATCAACTTCGCAGCGCGGCGCAACGAGCCCGCACCCAACGAGCCCGCACCGGGGGAGCGCCGCTCGCTCATGTCACGTCGGCCAGCAGCAGGGCAGGCACGTGCAGGTGGCTGATCGTGGGGGAGCGGCCGACCACGTCGGAGGCGATCTCGAACGCGTCGTTCAACGTGGACGCAGGCGTGAACCCGAGCCGGCGAACCGTCGGCGGATCGCCACCAACGATGATCACCTTGCCCGCGTGCTTCAACCCGTGCGCGCCCCAATACCACGCATAAAACGGGTGCACGCCGTGGTACGCGTTGCCGGTGCGGTAGAGGTGCTTGTACCACTCGTCTTCCGCGTACTTCTTCTCCCACTTCTTCGACATCGTGGCCGGGTCGGTGGTGTCCGACAGCACCTCTTCGAAGAAGTCGATGTAGCTCGGATGATGCACCGGGTGGAACTCGCGGTACGTGGGGTGGGTCATGATCACCACGCCGCCCTCACGCACGAGCGGCTTGTTGCGGTACATGTTGAACAGGTAGCCGAGACCCATGCACATGACCAGGATCGGGTTCATGATTCCGTCGGGGTTGTACGGGCACACGTAGGGGATACCGAGGGTGAGGATGTCGGTCTGACCCTCCACCTGCATCAGTTGCTGGCGGTGCACGTGTTCGATGGTGAGCTTGTGCACCGCTTCGGTCTCGCCGGCCTGAATGCTGGTCATCCGATGCGGCGCTTCGATGCCGTGAAAGATCTTGCGCGCCAGGCGGGTCGGGGTGCGGTTGAGCGATGTGGTGGTGGCGAGGTACATGGCCCGGTCGCGTGCGGTCCATTCCCACTCGCGCTTGGCGAGGAAACCGAACGACGACGGGAACGTGTCGGTGTTCAGCGTGGTCTCGATCTGGAACAGCTTCGGCCCGTGATCGCGCAGCAGCTTGCCCATCCGCCACACGCTGCGGTGCAGGTCGCTCTTGTGGCGATCCATCAAGCTCTTGGTGTTCTCGAGCGTTTCCGGGTTGTGGTGGAAGCTGAGGCAGCGGTACGAGGCGAGGCCGGTGGTGATGCTCTTCCAACCACCGTCCATGGCGACGGAGTTGATGTTCACGTACACCACCAGGTCGCTGTCGGCGGCGCGCTTGTTGATCTCCAGCACCTCGCCCTCGGGGGTGGTCCCAATCACCGCGAGGTTGTCGAGGTCCTCGGCGTCGTGCTGGTACAGCATCCCGCGCGGATGGAACGCGTCGTAGATCCGGTCGCCGAGCGCGTGACGTAACTCGTACTCGTGCATCCTGCGGTGCAGACCGAGCGCAGCAATGATGTGCAGGTCGTCAACACCTGCCTCGGCGGCCATGTCGAGCACCGCCTCCATCACCCGTTGCCGAGTGTCGGGCTTGCGCATCTTCGGCAGCGGCAAGCTGACGTCGTCGAACGCGATGGTGAGCTTCATACCCGGAAACAGCAATGCCGGCAAGGGATCCTGATCGTGCGGGTTGAGAAGCGCGTTGCGGATCGCGCCGTCGATGTCATCGAGCGGCTTGAGTGGCTCGGGTGGGTAGATCACCCGGCTCCGGCCGGCGGGCAGCTTCTCGAGGCTGAAGTTCTCGCCGCGCCAGAACAGGATCGGTGGGGTCGAACGGTCGACCTCGAGGACGAATCCAGGACGTGGCATCACAAACTCACTTTCTGGGGAAGGGACCGCAGGTCGAACGCGATTTTCACCGCGCCACGGCGTCCCGCTGTGGCGGCATGGGCGATGGCATCGACATGGTCGGCGATCGGATAGGTGGCTGACAGCAGACGCTCGAAGCCGAGTGCGTGGGCGGTCTCGATCGCGAGATCGAACGTGCGCCGGCGTGATCCGTCTGGCATCGTTTCGGTGCCGTACGTGTATGCGCCGACGAGCTGAGTCTCACGGTGCCACAGGCCGGTCAGATCGACAGTGACCTCGGCGGGCATGCCCATCAGCACCACGCGGCCCCGCGGTCGGGTGAAGCGCAGACAGTCGCTGATCGATGCTGAGGTGCCGACTGCGTCGATCGTTGCATCTGCGCCACCGGAGAGGTGATCGCCGATCACATGGCTGGCGGTGAGCCGTCTGACGGCGCGCTGCAACTCATCGGGCTTCACCACCAGGTCGGCCCCGAACGCTGTCGCCAGGGCCTGTTGATGCGGATAGCGGGCCCCGACAACGATTTGCACGCCCGGCACGTAGCGGCGCAGACCGGCGATCGCGCACAAGCCCATCGTGCCGGCCCCGAGGACCGCGACCACCGGCTGATTGGTCGTGGCCACCGTCGGCCACGTCAGCAATGCGGCGTGGATGCCGGCTGCGGCGGGCTCTACCAGCACGGCCTGCTCGTCGCTCATCGCATCGGAAATGCTATGGATCTGGCTGTCGTGGGCCACGAACTCCGGAGCCCAACCGCCACATGTGGAGTTGCAAAACCCGATCTGGATCCCGGGTTCGAGGTGCCCGGTCGCGAGGTGGGCGTAGTCGTTGCCATCGCCGGGAGCGGCCCCGGGGAACGGCGGCTCGAAACCGCGAGCGGCGTGGCCGAGCACCGGTTCGATCACCACCCGCTGGCCCGATGCGAGCTCGCCGACAACCTCGTGGCCGGGTACGAACGGGAAGCTGACCCAGTCGTCGAAGTACGGCGAGGCGTGACCTTCCACTGTTGCCAGATCGCTTCCGCAGATCCCCGACAGTAGGGTGTGCACACGGTGCCACCCGTGGCCGGGCAGGGCCGGCGGGTCGATCGTGACGAGTTCCAACGGGCCGAGCTTGGCCGCCGCCGTCGGAGCGAACGCCGACAACAACCGCGCTGCGCCGATGCGGCCCATCTTCTTGTCGACCTGCAATGCCCTCATCGCGCCCGCCCAGCAATCCGAACTTTGTCGGTCTCGACATGCTCAGCGTGTTCAGACCGACGAAGTTGCGAGTGGGGGCCGGCGTAGGACCTGGCGGGCGGTTCGGTGAGCGTGTTCATGCGAAGTGCCTTCGTCGTTCGCGTTCGCTGAGCATCTCGCCGATCGGCAGCAGCGACTTCGGCGCACCCTGGGCCTTGGTCCAATCCTCCACCAGCCAGCCGCGCTTACGGGCGATCGCGGCGAGGCGCGTTTCGGGGTTGACGGCGACGGGGAAGCCGACGCATTCCAACAGCGGCAAGTCGCTGGTGGAATCGGCGTAGGCGACGCACTCGTCCAGCCGTAGTCCCTCAGCAGCGCAGTAGTCGTGCAGCACCTGGGCGCGGGTCTCGCCCGTCGGTGGCACCCGCGACAACTCGCCGCTGTAGGTGCCGTCAGAGCGGACTGTCATCTCGGCAGCGACGATCTCGTCGAACAACGGGCGCAAGCCCTCGACAGCGAAGCTCAGCGCGCCGGTGATGAGCATCGTCCGGTGCCCAAGGGCGCGGTGCTCACGCACCCTGCGGATGCCGGCGGGGAAGCTCTTCGTGAGGATCAGCTGTGTCAGCAACTCCTTGGAATCCTCGTCGATCTGGGCGACCGGGGCGTCTTCGTATCGACGATAGAAGTGGCGCAGGAAGTCGCCGCGGTCCTTGCGGTCCATGCTCGACAGGCTCGGCGCCTCGGCAAGCGTGCGCAGCACGTAGCGCATCCGCTCGGGCATGTTCAGCCGCCGGGTGGCCAACCACGAGTAGCTCTCGACCACGTTGGACGAGATGAGGGTGTTCTCCAGATCGAACGCGGCCACATGACGATCGGGCGAGAGCACGGCGCGGCGCATCCGCTCGGGGCGGTCGTTGCGGTTCTTGCCCGGCGTGATCTTGGCCCGCGAGTGCTGCACGATCGATGGTAGGTGGATGGTGGTGATGTAGCGCACCCAATCGACCGAGCGCGGGTCGAAGTTGAACGCATCCTGGTCACCCGGCGAGAGCGACGCCCAGGTGCGTAACAAGTTGTCGACCTGATAGATCGCCTCGCACTCGGTGTACAGGCCGTACAGCTGCACGTACTCCGAGGCCCGGTCGATGTCGTGCTTGCGGTCCTCCAGCTTGACCGCCCACGCCGCCTGCGTGCCGCGCAACGGCAGCGCCTGCAACAGGCGCTCGCTGGTATCGACGACGAACTTGGCCCGCTTCAGCTGCTTCTGCACCCGGCCGCGGGCGGGGAACACCCACTCCGGTACATCGATCGGTTGCCCCTCCGAGTCGTACAGCGGATGGGCGCTGAACCAGGAGCGGATGTTGTCGACGAGGAGTTGGTAGCGCAGCGGGTTGACTCCGCCGCTGGCCACCTGGGTGATCGGCGGGGCAGCGTCGGGACCAACCGCGGCGACGGCGATGATCGCGGCGACGACGAGATCGACGGGGATCACGTCGACGGTTCCCTCCGGGACGCCAGGGAACTCCTTGAGCAAGCCGCGGGCGTAGCTGAGGATGACCGGCTCGGCCATCCGGAACCCGCGGATCCAGCCGGGGAACGGCTCGGCCAGTGCAGATTCGATGATCGAGGGGCGCACGATCGAGACGGGCACGGCACCCTTCACCTCGGTCAGCGCCTGCTCGCCGAGGGCTTTGGTGTACGCGTACGCGTCGGGCCAGCCGACGCTCGCAGCCCGGGCCCGCCCGGCTTCGACGAGCTGATCGCTGACCCAGCGTTCGCGGATCTGTTCGGTCTTGCTGGCCAGTGCCGGCGCCCCCGCGGCGCCAAGCTCCTTGCGGGCCTCGGTGCGGAAGGCGACCAGGCGCTTCGGGTCGCGACTGGACGCTTCGAGGTCGCTGCGCAACCGGCGGGCAGCGGCGACCTCTTTGCGCCAGCTGAGCCCGAGGTCGAAGGGGCCATCGCTGACCAATTCCTCGGGGGCGTTGCCCCGCCGGTTGCCCGCGACATAGCAGGTGCTGACCGACACCATGTGCGGCGCGATCCCCAGCGCGTTGAGCGTGTCGGCGACGCGTGTTGGGCCGAGCAGGTTGATCTCGACCGCCGAGTCGAGCGGCGAGTCGAACGCCACCGCGGCGGCGGAGTGGATGACGATGTCGCACGATGCGAACGTGACCCGGTCGGCGTCGTTGAGGCCGAGGCCGTCGGTACTCACGTCGCCGCCGATGGCGTGCACCCGACGGGCGACCATCGCCGCAAACGGTTCGGCTGTGTCGTTCAGCTCGGCCTTCAGTCGGTCGAACGCATTGTTCTTGAAGATCTCGCGGCGCACTCGTTCGGCCGGGTCGTGGCGCTTGCTCGGTCGCACCAGGAGCACCAGCTCGCAACGGGGGGCACTGCGCAGAAGGCGCTCGACGAGCGCGGTGCCGACGAAGCCGGTGCTACCGGTGATGGCGATCCGCTTCCCGGCGAGCTGCTCGCTGATCATCGTCGATGGGCTTTCATTGGATCCTTGTCTACCATATGGTAGAGAGCAATGCGAACCTCCACCCCGACCCGGATCCTCGCCTCGGCGACCGATCTGTTCGGCCTGCGCGGTGTCGATGCCGTGTCGCTCGATCACATCGCCGCCGACGTCGGCGTCGCCAAGCAGACGTTGCTGTACTGGTTCCCCAGCAAGGACGAGTTGCTCGAGGCCGTGTTGGCCAACGCCGCCGCCGAGCTTGCGCTCGTCGTAGATGCAGCGGTGCGCTCGGCTTCCGACGACCCGCTCGAACGACTCGATGCGGTCGTGCGCGCCGTGTTCCGCCCCGCGGTGCGGCGGCCCGCGTTGCTCGGGCTGATCCGTGAAGTGAGCCGGCTTCCCCCGGCGGTGGCCGAGCATCTCACCGCGACGTTGGCGCCCCTCGTGGAACGCGCTCACGCGTACTTGCTCGCCGAGATGGACGGCGGCCGCCTGCGTCGCGCCGACCCCGGCCTGATCGCCGCGCTCTGCTACGCCACCGTCACGGGTATCGCCACCGAACCCGAAGCCCTACGGGCGAACGGCTGGAAGCCCACCGCCGCCGGCCTTCGTAATCTGCGCAACGAGCTACTCGCGTTCCTACGCGCCGCCCTCGCCCCATGAACCTCGCCCAGTGTCAGCGGGATTCCTGATACGGGTGACCACTACGCTCGCGGTCGATGCACGCGTGCAACCCGCCGGTGATTCCGGCCGACACATCCCCCGAGGTGTGGCGGCGCCAGATGGATGCGATTGCGCAACGCTCCGTGGCTGAACGCCTCGAGGAGTGGGAACTGCTGAACGAGTCGATGTCGCGCATGGAAGATGATGGGATTCGCCGTCGCCACCCCGACTACAACGAGCACCAGGTGTTCCT
>JAYURF010000041.1:0-6435 GCA_043756365.1 Acidimicrobiales bacterium | reverse complement strand
CGGGGCCCGCTCGTTCCCGGTCACCCTGCAGATCCTGGACAACAGCGTGCTCGAGGGCCTCGAATCGTTCCGGCTGGAGTTGTCGGCACCGGAGAGCGCAACGATCGCAGATGGCGTATCAGTGGTCACCATCAACGACACCGAGGACACGCCCCCGGCCGACGCCGACCTTGACGGGGTCGCCGATGCGAACGACAACTGCGTCTCGGTCTCCAATGCTGACCAGGCCGATCTCGACGGCGACGGAATTGGCGATGGGTGCGACGACGACACCGACGGCGACGGTCTCTCAAACGTCCTCGAGATCTGGATCGGGTGCAACCCCCTCGACCCCGACTCTGACGGCGACGGCGTGTGGGACCTGGTCGAGATCTTGGTCGGGACCAACCCGCTGCTGACCGACACCGACGACGACGGAGAGGGCGACGGTGGGTGGCTGGTGCGAATCTACGGCGGGGCCTGCGGCTGTGGCCTGGGTGACGATGGCAACGGCAATGGCGTGTGGGACCTGGTGGAGTACCACTACTTCGGTGGGTCGTACGACCCGGGCCAGCACGGCGGCGGCGGCAGCAGCCTTATCGACGTGCTGTGGGGTCGGTGCGGTTGTGGCCCTGACGACACCGATGGCGATGGCATCCCACAGACAGTCGAGCACCTGTGGGGCGGTGGTGGACTGCTCAGCTACATCGGCCGCTGCGGTTGTACACCGTGGGACGATGTTGACGGTGGGGGTGGACTTCGAGTCGAGTTCCTCAACCTGCTCGGTGGCGGGCTCGGTGATGATCCCGACGGTGATGGGATCATCACCGTCATCGAGCTCCTCCTCGGCTGCAATCCGTACGACAGCGACAGCGACGGCGATGGGCTGTCGGATCACGACGAAGTCTTTGTCCACGGAACCGACGTTCTCGATCCCGACACCGATGGTGACGGGATGACCGACGGTCGCGAGATCGTGCTCGGCTGCAACCCGCTCGACTCGGACAGCGACGATGACGGCGTGCCCGACGGCACCGACGGTGCGCCACTCGCCCACCTACATGAGTGCCGCATCGCAGTTACCGGTCCGATTCCTGTCGGGGCAGCAGTGACCGGCACGATTGGGACGTCCGGTCAGGTGGTCGGGGCGCGAATTCGGTGGGGCGATGGTCGCGTCTCGTTGCTGGCTGGCGCTGGCACGACTTCGTTCCGATATGCCTACGACCAAGCTGGCGTCTACCTCGTGGACTGTGAGGTGACCGACACGATTGGAACCGAGACGTCCGAGCCCACCTATGTGGTGGTCTACGACGTTTCGGCCGGATTCGTGACAGGTGGAGGTTGGATCGATTCCCCCGCCGGCGCATACGTTGCCGACCCGGGTGCTGCTGGTCGGGCCCGCTTCGGTTTCGTCTCGCAGTACGTGAAGGGCAGGACCGCTCCCACCGGCAACACGCAGTTCCAGTTCCAGGCCGGTGATCTGAACTTCCACTCCGGATCCTACGAGTGGCTCGTCGTGTCCGGTGCTCGTGCGCAGTTCAAGGGCGTGGGTACGATCAACGGCGTCGGCTCGTACCGGTTCATGATCACTGTCATCGACAGCGAGTTGCTGGGCGGCGGACAACCCGACATGTTCCGGATCAAGATCTGGCGGACCGACGGTGGCATCGTCTACGACAACATGATCGGATCCGCTGATAGCGCCGATCCGACGACGGCAGTCACCTCAGGGAGCATCGTCATTCATCGGCCGAAGGGACGGGCCTGACCAACGGCGAGGGGAGGGCGACTCAGTCGGCGTCGCTCTCCTCTCGTCGTACGCCTGGCTGGTCATACGAAATACGAGGCCTCGGCGCGTGACATCAGATCACCTTCGCCGAACGCTTGCGATCGTGCAGCGACAGGTGCGTCGCGATCACAACAGTCGAGGTCAGCGTCGCGCTGGCCGCCGTGCCGACGAAAAGTTGGTGTCGGTTGCGTTGACCACCGGGAGCGGCTCAGACCACCCGATCGGCGGACGCTGCACCGAGATCCCGAAATCGAAGCCACCAGCGGAGTGCGCGATTTGCGACTCCGTGCCGTGCAGAACTACCGGATCGGCCGTGAGTGGGTTCTCGTGTAGAAGTTGCGGTCGTATCGCGGAAAACCACACCTGCTGGGGATCCGACCGGGGCCGGTGGCGTTCAGTCGTCGCCAACGACGGTCGGGTACGACAGCGGGCACGACGTTGCGAGCGTCTCCTGCGTCGATGGGTCGAGGTCAGTCAGGAACGTCGCGTGGAAGCGGTTGATCATGTTGGACAGCCCGACGGTGAAGCAGATCTCGATGATCTGCTTCTCGTCGAAGTGTTCGCGGAGCGCCCCGTACGTCGCATCGTCGATGATCTCGCTGCGTGTGGACTTCTGCGCGTACCGAACGATCGCAACCTCGTCTGGTTCGTACAGGTGGACCGGCAGTGGGTCGTCACCGAGGTGCGCGAGCTTCTCCTCCGTCAGACCCGCTGCCCGACCGAGCAGCACGTGCGTTGGGATTCAATAGTGGCAGTCGTTCGTCACCGACGCGGTGAGGTAGGCGAGCTCGCGCTGCGCGGGTGTCATTGAGTTGTGAAAGTAGACGGCTGTTCCGAACTCGACCATCTTCTGAAGTGCGGCGGGATGATTGGCGACGGCGCGATACACGTTCGGAGGGACGGCGCGACCGCGCAGACCGGTGACCTGACGGAGGACCTGCGCAGCGAGAGGGTCGGTTCCCTCCGCGTCCGGGTCGACGAGGGGGAGGCGTGTCATCGGTCCAACCTACTGCTGCGATGCGTCGCCGGCGCACCGCGCCAGCCCTGACACATCACGTGGCGTCGGGTCACGTCGAGGTAGCCCAGCCCCAACGCTCGGGCGAGGGTCGTCACGGTGCGGAAAAGGTGAACCGCACCAGCGGGGTGAGGTAGCCGCCGGCGGGGTGAGGTAGCCGCCGGCGGCGCGGATCGCTGCGCCCCACGGTTCGAGCGTGGTCAGGATCTGATCGATATCGTTACCGAGCACGTCCAAGGCGATGGTCATGGCGGCGTCGGTGGCGGCCTCGATCTGCTCGCGCTCCTTGCGGCCGCGGTCGTTGAGTCCGGATGCGCCGAGGAGACCACGGGTCGCGAGGCGGTCCTCGGCGGCGCCGAGCTGGTGCCGGTCGGTCGATCGCCACAGCCGGGCGATCTGCTCGTCCGGCACCGCCTGCGAGCGTTGGCCGGCGAACAGTGCCCTACCGGCGAGCGGGAGATCGTCCGCTGAGCGCAGCAGCCGCTCGGTGACCCACGCTGCGCCGTCCGGTTCAGGCCCGAGGATGCGCCGTAGTTGAGCTGCGGCACCGTCGAGTCGTGCTGCCCACATCGTGGCCGCATCGGCCAGTTCGTGACCGCGCTTGTGCTACCAGACCGGCACGGGGGCGTGTGCGGTGACGTTCATGACCTGTGCGACCCGGTTGCGCTTGACGCGGTCGTGACTCAGATGTGAGGCGGTTCGAGGAGTGCGTCGGCCAGGGATCGTTCGACCCAGCGCTCGTATCGGCCGAGCGTCCAGTCGCAGCCATCGATGAGTTGGATGAACGTCTCCGGCGACGAGATGAGCCAGACCGTGGCGACCGCATCACGGCTTGACCGGTCGCGTCGGAGCTGGTGCGCCTGGCGAAGCGAGTTGACGAACTTTGTTGCGTCCGCGAGTCGGTGCCGCTGACCGGTCGCCCACAGCGCGGCAGCGTCGGCGTCCGCTGCCGCGGCCTGCGCGGCGATTCGGAATGCCCAGCCGGCCGACGCCATGACGTGACGGATGACAGCAGCGAAGGCGTGGACGCGCTCGCTGCCGGTGTCGGCACCGAACGCGGCGGCCGCCCACGACCGATCGGCGACCGGGACTGCATCCTGATCGCCGACGATGGCGATGTCCACCAGACGGCTGAGTAGCCCAACCTTGCTGCCGAAGACCTTGTACACGGTTCGCGGGTCGACCGCAGCGTGATCTGCGATGGCGGCCAGCGACGTCCCGACGTATCCGTGATCGATGAACAGTGCCGCTGCCGCGTCGATGATCCGCCGCTCGGTCTGTTGTGCCTGTTCTCGACGCACTGGGCTGTCGTATCGACGGGCGGCACTGGTCGACTCGGCCTTGATCTCGCGTTCCACTTGTCGTACCGTATCAGTTCAGGGCAGTAGTACTGCCCTTAATGACTCGACGTCGTCGGATCATTCGGAATCTGGGAAGGGGAACGAATGGCAGTGGTGGAGATCGAGAGTCGCGCGACAACAGTGGGAACCGAGTGCCGTGAGCGGGCTGATGAAGCGGAGGCGTTGCGCACCATGCCCCCGGACCTCGTGTGCGCGGCGAAGGCGGCCGGGCTGTTCCGGATGGCCATGCCGGCTGCCCTCGGCGGTCTCGAACTTGATCCTCTAGCGATCATGAGTGTCATCGAGGAACTGTCTCGCGCTGACGGGTCGGCTGGGTGGACCGTCCTGATCGGCAACTCGACAGCGTTCTTCGCCTGGCTCGATCAACACGTGGCGGCAGCGATGCTCGGCACGACCACCGACATCGTCTCGACGAGCATGTTTGCGCCGATGGGTCGAGCCTGCGTGGACGGCGATCACGTCGTCATCGACGGGCGATGGCCGTTCAACAGTGGTTGCATGCACGCCGACTGGTTCCAGGTCGGCGTGATCGTGATGGACGGCGACCGTCCCCGCCACCGCTCGGATGGCGGCGTCGATGCGCGCTTCGCCTACTTCGATCGCGACCGCGACCGTGCTGAGATCATCGACACCTGGAAATCGATGGGCCTTCGAGGCACCGGCAGTCACGACCTCGTGGTACGCGGCCTGCGGATCCCCGTCGAGCACACCGCAGCCCCGATGCTTGATCCGGCGGTCCAGGACGGTCCGTTGTGGCAGTTCGGGTTCTTCCCACTGCTCAGCGTGTTGATGAGCGGCTTTCCGCTCGGCGTCGCTCGACGCGCTCTCGACGAACTCGCCCACTTGGCGCCGAACAAGCGACGCGGCGCAAGCTCGAACACGGTCGCCGACGACCCACACGTGCAGTACGAGCTCGGTCGGGCGGAAGCAGCGCTCCACGGCGCTCGGGCACTCGTGGTCGATGCGCTCGGCGACGCCTGGAACACCGCCATAGCCGGCTCACCGCTGGCGCCTCAGCAGGAGTCGCGGATCGGGCTCGCGACACAGCACGCGATGCACGCAGCCGTCGCCGCTGTCGATTTCGCGTTTACCACCGCCGGTGCCGGCGCCGTCTACACCGGCCACCCGCTCGAACGATGCTTCCGCGATCTCCACACCGCGAACCAGCACATCGCCTTCAGCGGCGAAGGCTTCCGCAACTACGCCCGACATCGATTCGGCCCCACCGGTTGAGTTCAAACGCCTCGTTTTCAGCACGGTCTGCTCGGGAACCGGCGTCCCCAAGACGGGCACCGGCTCGGTTAGTTCAGCGACGCGGGGGACCGTCGCTCAAACGATCCGGATGCGGCGCACCGGCGTCGTGGTATCGCGATGACGGGGTGCCGGGCGGGTTGTGCACACCTGGCTGAGCGTCGGGATTGCCGACGCAGACCTCGGCCTCCAACCCGTCAGGATCACGGAAGAACAAGCTCAGGATGTGGCCGAAGTCGGTCACGAAACCATCGGTCGCACCACGGGCGAGCAACCGGTCCCGGATCTCGTCGAACGCTTGGGCCAGCGGACAGCTGCAACCGAGACGCGTGGCGCGAGAACTGGACCCGGCAGCTGACACAGCGCCCAGGCGCTCCCGTCGTTCAGTAGCATCTCGTAGAGACGATCGAGATGGAGGATTCGGTGACTGACGATCTGCGAGGGTCTCTCTCCGCGATAGGCAACACGCCGCTCGTCGAACTGGTACGGGTAGTTCCCACGGGTTCGGCGCGGGTGCTGGTCAAGCTGGAGTTCGCGAACCCGACGGGCAGCATGAAGGATCGGATGGCCCGCACCGCGATCGAGGGTGCTCTCCGCGATGGCCGGCTCCAACCCGGAGATACGGTCGTTGAGTACACGGCGGGAACGACGGGCATCTCGTTGGCGTTCGTGTGTGCCGCTCTCGGCTTCCCGCTCCACATCGTGTTCTCGAACGCCTTCAGCGACGAGAAGCGTCGAACTATGGCAGCGTTCGGCGCCGTCGTCGAGGACGTGGCGAGCAGCGGCGGCGATATCACCGAGTCGCTCATCAAGGCAATGATCGCTCGCGCCGAGGAGGTCTCGTCACAGCCCGGCCACTGGTGGTGCGATCAGTTGAACAACCGCGACGCGATCGACGGGTACCTGCCGATGGGGGAAGAGATCTGGACACAGACATCCGGTGACGTCGACGCTTTCGTGCACGCCGTTGGCACGGCACACTCAATTCACGGCGTAGCACGGGCACTGCGCCAGCACCGCGCCGACGTGCGCGTCGTCGC
>JAYURF010000040.1:0-2353 GCA_043756365.1 Acidimicrobiales bacterium | reverse complement strand
CGGTGTTGGAACACCCCAGCTTCGCAACGACCAACCTGTCCGCAGTCGAGAACCTGTGCTCGGGAGGCTCGACCGTGCCGGCCGCACTGGTCACGACGTTCGAGGAGCGCCTCGGCGCCAAGTTCACCATCGTGTTCGGCCAAACCGAGTGCTCACCCGTCGCGTCGATGACCAAACCGACCGACACCGTCGCCGACAAGGCTGGCACCATCGGTCCACCGATGCCGAACGTCGAGGTCAAGATCATCGACCCGGACACGGGGGCCACCGTGCCGATCGGCCAGATCGGCGAGTACTGCACCCGCGGGTATCACGTGATGCTCGAGTACTTCGAGAACCCGACAGCGACGGCGGCAGCGGTCGACGCCGACGGCTGGCTGCACACCGGTGATCTGTGTGCGATGGATGACCGTGGCTACTGCACCGTTGAAGGCCGGTTGAAGGACATGATCATCCGTGGGGGCGAAAACATCTACCCGCGTGAGCTCGAAGAGTTGTTGTTCGCTCACCCGAGCGTCGGCGAAGTGGCCGTGGTCGGGCTACCCGACGACCGCTGGGGCGAGGCGGTCGCCGCGTTCGTCCGTCCCGCACCCGGCGCCACGATCGACAAGAACGAGATGTTCGCCTACATGCGTGAACATCTCGCCCCACACAAGACACCGCGGCACTGGTACGCGATGGACGCGTTCCCACTCACCGGTTCCGGCAAGATCCAGAAGTTCAAGCTCCGCGACCTCGCGGCCAGCGGTGAACTGACCGAGCTCTGACACAGGCGGTCCGGACGCGAGCCCGGACGCGTGACAGCGGCGCCGGAGCGCCGCTGTCACGGGAGGCTTTCGACCTGCGCCGCACGCCAGGCGAAGCGTGCGGCGCAGATCAAATGGTGTTCAGGTACTCCAGTTCATCCAGGAGCACCCGTTCAAGGCGCCGGTGTGTAGGTCAGCGTGGCGTTGACCTGCGGACCGGCTACCACCACGACCGACTGACAAGCCGGGGTGGTGAAGCCGATCGCAGCCGTTCCGCACACGTTGTAGGTACCCGGCTCGATGAAGAAGTAGGCACCGAACTGGTTCCTCGGCAACCCGTCGATCACCACGTCCACCGGAAGCCCGGCGGGTGCGATGCCGACCTGCAACAACCCGAGTGGCATGTAGTTGCCCACCACCGTTGTCGTTGCCCCGTCAGTGACCGAGATCGTCTGACAGGCAGGGGTGATGAAGCCGAGCACATCGGTGAAGCACACCTCGTGCGATCCAACCGGGGTCTTCACCCAGGTGAGACCCCAATCGGTACGGGCAATCCCGTCGACTTCGATCCGAGCCGGAACTGCCGGATTGGTCTCCACTCGCAAGAACCCGGTGACACCGAGGCTCGGCGCTGGGCCGGGCGTCGGGGTGGCGGTCGGTGTGAACGTTCCCGTCACCGTGGTCTGTGCTCCTGCAGTAACGACGACCGACTGGCAGGCCGGAGCCTGGAAGCCGGGGGCGTCGCCCCAGCACACGTTGTGAGTTCCCACTTCGGTGAATGCGAACAGGCCGTACTCGTCACGAGCAACACCATCGACGAACACCGTCGAGGGCACACCCGCCGGCGAAACACCGGCTTGCAACAGGCCCATCTGCCCGAACGTCCCGTTGACCACGGTCGTCAGGCCAGTCGCAACCGTCACCGTCTGGCAGACCGGCGTGGTGAAACCAACCACGTCACTCCAACACACCTGATGGCTACCGGAAGGAACCGTGACCCACTCGAGGCCCCAGTCGTGGCGAACAATGCCGTCGACGGAGATCCGTGACGGCAACGCCGGTGTCGTGGTCACCCGCAGCAGGCCGCTCCCGAGCGGGCTCGGAATCGTCTGGTCAGCGAACTGCAACGACTCGATGTTGGTGAGCGTGTCGATCCCGTTGTCGAGCAGACCGCCGCCCCCGCCGCTGCCGCGAGCATGAGTGACGATCACCTTGGTGCCCACGACAGTGATGTCGTAGTCAGCAAGCGGGCCGGTGAACACCGCCGTGTCGCTGCCCGGTACCCCGGACGTCTTCAGCGAGCGGACAATGGTGATCAGGCCCGGATCGATCGTGCCGGCCAGCACGCCAGCCTGCAACGACAGCATGTTGTCGACCAACTGGAAGTCGGCCGGGTCGGCGGTGGCAGGGTTCGGCCCACGAAGTTGCACGTCGAGCCACAGGTCACCGTCGATGATGTCGTTACCGCCACGGCCCTCGATCAGGTCGTTGCCGCTACCGCCGAGCATGATGTTGCCGGCGGACCAGGTTGTCGCCAACGGCGGGAGCAGAGCGGCCAACCCGCTGATTCGGGCGATGCCCTGTGCGCCGAGCTCGTGTCCAACCGT
>JAYURF010000039.1:0-2355 GCA_043756365.1 Acidimicrobiales bacterium | reverse complement strand
CGTTCGACGCGATCCTGCTCGGTGCCGTCGGCACCCCCGAGGTACCGCCGGGGGTGATCGAGCGTGGGCTGCTGTTGAAGATGCGCTTCGAGCTCGATCTCTACATCAACCAGCGGCCATTCATCGGCACCGCTCCCGGCCACGCTCAGTCGCACGACTTCGTGGTGATCCGCGAGAACACCGAGGGCCCGTACGTGGGCGAGGGCGGCGTGCTGCGAAAGGGCACCCCGTACGAGGTGGCCACGCAGGGTTCGGTCAACACCCGCATGGGTGCCGAGCGGGCGATCCGCTATGCGTTCGACCTCGCCGTGAAACGCAACGGGTCCAAGCACGTCACGCTCGTCCACAAGACCAACGTCCTCACTTTTGCCGGCGACCTGTGGCAACGCGCCTTCAACGATGTGGCCGCCGAGTACCCCGGGATCGGCACGGCATACAACCATGTCGACGCGGCGTGCATCTACTTCGTGCAAGATCCGCAGCGCTACGACGTGATCGTCACCGACAACCTGTTCGGCGACATCCTCACCGACCTCGGCGGAGCAGTGAGCGGCGGTATCGGCCTGGCCAGCAGCGCCAACCTCAACCCGGCGCGCACCGGCCCGAGCATGTTCGAACCGGTTCACGGTTCCGCTCCCGACATCGTCGGCACCGGAAAAGCCAACCCCACCGCAGCGGTGCTCAGCGCCGCGTTGATGCTCGACTTTCTCGGCGAGGCAACTGCTGCCGACCGAGTCCGCGCCGCGTGTGACCGTGTGAGCTCCGATCAGGCCGGAACCGGGACCACGAGCGAAGTCGGTTCTCGAATCGCCGCCGCCGTGGCAGGCTGACACAACTCGATCACAGCAAGGGACCACGATGGCGATTCAAACGACTCCGAAGATCTGGATGAACGGCGAGCTCGTCGACTGGGACAAGGCCCAGGTGCACGTGCTCACCCACACTCTCCACTACGGAACCGGTGTGTTCGAAGGGATTCGTGCCTATGCGACCGAGCAGGGCCCGGCGGTGTTCCGTCTCACCGAGCACATCGAGCGGCTGTTCCGCAGCGCCAAGATCCTCGGCATGGAGATCCCGTACACGGTCGCCGAGCTGATCGCCGCGACCAAGGCCACGGTCGTGTCGACCGGTCTGCCGGGGTGCTACGTGCGCCCGATCGCGTACTACGGCTACGGCGAGATGGGGCTGAACACGTTGCCGTGCACGGTGGACGTGGCGGTGGCGTGTTGGCCGTGGGGTGCCTATCTCGGAGAGGATGCGCTCGACAAGGGCGTGCGGATGAAGATTTCGTCGTGGACCCGCCACGATCACAACACGATGCCGCCTGCAGCCAAGACTGTCGGCAACTACGTGAACAGTTCGCTGGCCAAGGTCGAGGCGTTGCGTGCCGGCTACGACGAGGCGATCATGCTTGCCCCGAACGGCCTGATCGCCGAGTGCACGGGTGAGAACATCTTTGTGGTCCGTAACGGCATCATCATCACGCCGCCGTTGTCGGCGGGGGCGTTGGAGGGGATCACTCAGAACTCGGTGATGACGATCGCCCGCGATCTCGGCTACGACGTCCGTGTCGACAACCTGGCCCGCAGCGATCTGTACATCGCCGAGGAGATCTTCGTGTGCGGCACCGCGGCCGAGGTCGGCTCGGTGCGTTCGGTCGATGATCGCGAGGTGCCCTGCCCCGGCCTGATCACCCGTGCCATCGCCGATGTCTACGGCAAAGCGGTCCGCGGTGAGGTGCCTGCCTACAAGGATTGGTGCGAACTCGCCGTCTGATGCGCGGGCGGTGAGCGTGGTGAACCCGGCCGAAAACGAGAAGCGCCCCGCACGGCGCAGCCAGCCAAGACCAGCGCTCCGTACGGGGCGACTTCGGTAGAAGCCATCCACCACTGATCGATAGCCCGGTGTTACCCTTCGTTCCGATCAAGTCATCGCCCGTCAGAGCTCACGCTTTGACGGGCGATCCGTTTTTACCAGTTCACCTTCCTCGGTTGCCCGATTCCGGTGCGCAGGAAGTGGTCGGGCTCCCTCCCCGGTTGCCCGGCTCGTTCACCCAGCCTGCCGATCCCGCCACCCCGGTTGCCCGGTGCGCCGTGATCGTGCTGACCTCGCCGACGCCGGTTGCCCGGACCTCAGCTCCGCCAGCTAGACGGATTGCTTCTCACCACCATCGCTTCCACCTCGTGAGCCCGGTTGGACACCCTCGCTTCGTGGTGATCCCATTGCTGGTTTCACTACTTGCTTGAGGCCGTTCCTCGGGTTCCGGTTGATGTGCGCTTGCCGGTGTGGTGCACAGTGTGCCGGATGTATTTCACCAGGTCAAGCGGTATTTTTCAATCCACAGGGTTATCCACC
>JAYURF010000038.1:0-6451 GCA_043756365.1 Acidimicrobiales bacterium | reverse complement strand
CGAGGAATGCGGGCGCAGCGCTCGATGGCGAGCCGGCAATGATCGCCGAGACGGCGCACGCCGGCGCAATCGTCACCACGGCGACGCTGGAACCGCCCAGCCAGCGCGCCAGCACGATCTGCCAGATCGGCGTCGGTGAGAGAAAGGTGAAATGAAACGTGCCGGACCGAACTTCGGCGCCGAGCACGGCGTCGCCGATGATCAGCGCCGTGATCGGCATGATCAGGCTGAGCAAGCCTTCCGCGGCGATGTTGGCAAAGGCCTGATCGGCATTGGACTGCACCGCGTGGGCGAGCAGGCCAAACAGCAGCGCGCCTGCGCAGGGCACCAAGACGGCTACCCACCGGCGAAGTGGCAGACACGACTGGATCGTGTACTGCGCCAGCGCGACGAAACGCGGCCGAGCCCTGCGTGTGGTTGATGAAGCCGTCATCGGACGAGCTCACGGAACAAGCTCTCGAGCGAATCGTCGAGGGCGCGCACTTCCAGCAGACGTACCGACGAGCCGCGGGCCAGACGCGGCAACGCGGTGGCAACGTCGCGCGCCTGCAACGTTTGGATGACCAGGCCCTTGCGAATGGAATCGATCGTCACGCCGGCAACGGACTCGAGACCGAGCAGTGCAGCGGCAAGCCCACGGTCGTCGTCGGAGCGGACGAACACATGTCGCGGGCGGTCGTCCATTGCATCGCGAATCGCCCGCCGGTCACCTGCGGCCGCAAGGCGACCGTGCATCAACACGATGACTCGATCGGCCATCCGCTCCACCTCGTTCAACACGTGCGAGCTCACGATCACCGTGCGACCCTGGTCGCCAAGGCGTTTGAAGAGGTCGATGAGATGAACTCGCTGCACCGGATCAGCTCCGTTCAGAGGTTCGTCAAGGACGAGGACCCGGGGGTTCTTGACGAGCGCGGCGGCGATCTTGGTTCGCTGCCGCATGCCCTTGCTGAACCCGGCGACGTGCCGGTCGGCTGCGTCGAGCATCCCCACTGCGTCCAACGCCTGATCCGGGGTCTGACGGTCGGTCACGCGGTGGAGGTCGGCGACGTAGCGAACGAACTGGCGGGCAGTGAGCCCCGCCGGCACGGCCTCGTCCTCGGGAACGATGGCCATCGCGCGGTGCACCGATCGGTCGTGGCGAGGATTGAGCCCTTCAACGGTGATCGCGCCCTGATTGACACCGGTGAGGCCCACGACGGCGCGCATCAAGGTCGTCTTTCCGGCCCCGTTGGGGCCGAGCAGGCCGGTGACGCCGGCTCCGAACGAGCAACTCAATTCGGACAGCGCGACCTTGGCACCGAACCAGACCGACACCTCACGCACATCCACTGTGGGATCGGCGGCAAACGCCGGATCGGTACAAGGCGACGGCAACGGCGGGGACGGTTGACTCATCGTTCCACCCAGCGATAGCGGGCGAGGAGCGACGCCGAGGCGGCGACCAGGACGGCGGCATACACACCGCAGGCCAACAGTCCCCCGTTGGCCACCCCGCCCAGCGGTGAGTCGGGATCGATGTGGCCGAGAAAGATGATGTCACGTAAATAGATCGGAAGGGCCAGCACGTTGACGACGGCAGCCGCAGATCCTCCGCCGCTCTCAAAGTTTCCGACGACGATGCCCGAGGTGATCGACGTCACGAGGAACAGGCCGATGATCGACGCGCCGGCGATGACGCGTCGATCGGTGAGCGCCGCCACTGCGACGCCGATCACGGCGTAGTACACGGCAAGCACCACGATCGCCAGCGGCACTTTCCACAGCACGTCGAGGTGGCCGGTGAAGTAGTCGATCGCGGCGTCGCTGACGAGCATGTTGCCGAGGAACAGCACGACCTGTGGCAGGAACGAGAACGCAAACAGAATGCTGGCGATCGCTCCGACCTTGGCCACGACGTAGTCGGTGCCGGTCATCGGGCGGGCGAACATCAGTGGCAGCACCCGTTGGCGCCGATCGGGACACATCACATCTGGTGCGACGACGGCGACGAACAACAGCAACGCCGATGACACCCCGACGTAGTCGCGATAGGTCAGGATCTCAAACCCGTCCGCAGGGCTGTCGCGAGTGACGTAGCCGATACCGACGTTCACGATTGCCGGGATGGTGACGACCCCCAGCAGGAGGAACGGGGCCACCTTCTGACGCCACGTTCGACGGATGCCGAGGGCACGCCGGATCGAGGCCTTGACCAAAGCAAGCGTCGCCGCGCCGCGTCGGCCGCGTCGGCCCTCATAGGGGCGGTACCCACGGTCGTAAACCGCGCCGCCGCTGTTGCCGGCATCGACGACGCTCACGGTGCAGTCCCGGCGTGGCGGAGGAACACTTCGTCGAGCGAGGTCAAGCGAGTCGACAGTCGATACAACGGCAAGCCCAGATCTGCGACGGTGTCGCGTACGACATCGAAGTGATCGTCGCCGTTGGTCTGAATCTCGACTGTTCCGTCCACTGACGATGCGCTCAACCCGATACGCGCAAGCGCGTCGACCAATTCGGTGCCGCGCGGTCCGACCTCGACGGTGAGCGTTCCCGTTCCTTCGAGCAACGACTGCGTCGCCCCGGCGACGACGAGTCGGCCACCGTCGATCATCACCACGTGATCGCACACCTGCTGAACATCGTCGAGCAGATGAGTTGCCATCAGCACCGAGATGCCGAAGGTTCCGAGCCGCGCGACGAGCGCGAGCATCTCCTCGCGTCCGAGCGGATCGAGTCCGGCAGTCGGCTCGTCAAGGAGTACGAGCTCGGGATCACCAACCAACGCCTGGGCGAGCTTGGCCCGTTGGCGCATGCCGGTGGAGAAGCCGCCGATCGGGCGGAAACGGGCCTCGTCCAGCCCGACGAGATCGAGTATGTCCGACGCCCGCTGCCTCGCCGCCCGAGCCGGCAACCCGCTCAGCTCACCGAAGGTCGACACCACATCGGCAGCGGTCTGATCGAGCGGCAGGCAATCATGCTCGGGCATGTAGCCGAGCCGCGACCGAACCCCGATCGGGTCCTTGGCGACGTCGAGACCGCACACTTCGATGTGGCCCTCGCTCGGCTGCGTCAACCCGAGCAGCATGCGAAACATCGTCGTCTTGCCCGCCCCGTTGGCACCGATCAGCCCGACACGCCCGCGAGGCACCTCGAGGGTGAGCCCATCGAGGGCCGTGACCGCCGGAT
Source organism: Acidimicrobiales bacterium (assembly GCA_043756365.1). GTDB lineage: Bacteria > Actinomycetota > Acidimicrobiia > Acidimicrobiales > Ilumatobacteraceae > VFMC01. The sequence continues at coordinate 3,283 of JAYURF010000038.1, read as the reverse complement.
ACCGCTTCGTCAGCCCGGTAAGCCGGAGGAGAGGCCCGGCGTCCACCACGCGGCCAGTCTGCCACCTCCCCGCCGGAGCAGTCACGATCTACACCACTCCCCCGCCCGGTGAGGAACCGATCGACTACCCCAGCCCAGCCTGCGAAGAGCCGGCCATCAGGCCTTCGATTTTCCCGCGGGAAAACTCGCTGAAGAGCCCTTTTTCCTCTGTATCGGCTCGACGCGGCGAGTACCGCGTCATCTACAGCATCATCGACGCCGTGTTGGTGATCGAGGTCGTGTCCGTCGTCCATCGCCGTGATGCCTATCGCACCCCGTAAGTGCGCCGACCCTGGTGCGTCGCGTCGACCGCGGCCGCATGCGGCGACGCGAGCGCGTTCAGACCGAACTTCGGTTCCGAGCCTGAGACCGATAGAAACATTGGAGTGCGCAGCGCTTCTCTGTGCGTCGCGGTCTCGCTCCTGACCGTCTTCAACGCAGCCCTCGCCGCATGCGGCACCTCCGCGGACACGATCACCGCAGCGGGGCCGACGATTCTCGAGCCGAACGGCGTGGTCGAACGCGTCGTCGATGGCGACACAATCGTGGTCGACTTCGACGGGACGTCGGAGTCACTGCGCTTGATCGGGATCGACACGCCCGAGACCGTTAAACCGAACTCGCCGATCGAGTGCTTCGGGCCTGAGGCCGCGGCGTTCGCCAAGACGCTGCTGCCCATGGGAACCCGCGTGCAGGTCGTACGCGACGTCGAAGCCCGCGATGCCTACGACCGTTTGCTCGGCTACGTGTACCGGGCCGAGGACGGGTTGTTCGTCAATCTGGAGATCATCGGCCGCGGCTATGCGACGCTGCTCACCTTCCCGCCCAACGTCGCCCACGTCGACGACTTCCGCGCCGCAGCCGAGGCAGCCCGCGTCGGCAACCTCGGCCTGTGGGCCGGGTGCGCGGGATAGCGTTCGCGAGGTGACCGTGAGCCCGCGCCCGACGACCTCGCTGGCCGAACGCCTCGGCCATCCTGCCAGCGCCCGCTTGCTGATCATCTCCTGCGACGACCTCGGTTCCAGCCACGCCGCAAACGAGGGCGTGTACGCCGCGCTACGCGACGGCGTGGCGACATGCGCGTCGATCATGGTGCCCGCCCCGTGGGCCCGCCACGCTGCGCTCGGCTACGACGCCGGCACGAGCACCGGGACAGGCGACGACATCGGCGTGCACCTCACGCTCAACTGCGAACACGAGCACTACCGCTGGGGCCCGATCACACACGCCCCCTCGCTGCTGTCGGGAGAGGGCGGGTTCCCGCGTAACGTCGGCGACCTGTGGGAGCACGCTGATCCGGCCGAGGTGCTGCGCGAGTGCCGCGCGCAGATCGAACGGGCGCTCGCATGGGGCATCGACGTCACCCACCTCGCCCCGCACCTCACCGCGATCACGCTGCGGCCCGAGTTCTTCGACGTGTACATGGAACTCGCGGTCGAGTTCCGGCTACCGGTCCGTTTGCCGTCCACCATTTCCGCCGACGAGGCCGGCTTTCCGTTTCGCAAGCTCGCCGCCGAGGAAGGTGTGGTGTTCCCCGACCACTTCGATCACGATTGGCGCGCCGGCAGCCGCGAGCGCGTGTTCCATGCGATTGGCACATTGCAGGCGGGTGTCACCGAGGTCCACGTGCAGCCAACCATCGACACACCCGAGGTCCGCGCCCTCACCCCGCAAGCACAAGGCTGGATCGATGACCTGCGCCTCGTCACCATCGACCACGAGCTACGCGAACTGATCCGCAGCAGCGGCGCCATTCTGATCGGCTACCGCGCCCTCAGGGACGCGATGCGAGCCGGCTGATCGCCGCGGCGGCCTCGCCGTTGCGCAGGACGGTGAACAGCACACCCGTATGGCCTGCCGCTTTCAGCTTGCCCTGCATGTAGGCGACCGTGGGATCGAGCCCGGCGTCGACAACGCCGATCGTGATGACCACAGCGGCGTCATCGGGCCCATCGATCGCCTCGTCGTTCTTGGCGAAGGCGACCCGGTACTGCACGCTCCCGATGTCGCTCACGACGCCGACGCCGACCCGGATTCCATCGACGGCTCGCGTAAGCCGACGAACATGTCGCGCTCGAACTCACCGGGCTCCGGCATGCCGACCAGCGAGCGCGCCAGGATCCAGTCTTCGTAGGGGTACACCTCGGCGAGTTGCGCATCGTCGAGTCCGAACCACCAACTCTCGTTGGGGTCGACCTGGGTGGCATGCGCTTTCAATGCACCGGTCCGGGCCCACAGGAACGGCCCGATGTCGAGTTTGGTGGTGATCCGCGAATCGGCATCGGGGCGGTCGAGCCAGGTCTGGTCGAACGGTGATTCACCACGCAAGCGGATCATCCCCTCGTGCACCGCCATCAGGCGAGCCTTCGACCAGGTGGCGTAGTACAGCTTGCTTGGCTGCCACGGCTCGCCGAGCTCGGGATACCAGGCAGGATCGCCTGCGCGCTCGAACGCTGGGATGGAGATGTCGTGGACCTTGATGTGGTCGGGGTGCGGATACCCCTTCTGATCGTCGCCATACGTCACGATCAGCTGCGGACGCTCGGTGCGGATGATCTGCACCAAACGGCCGACGGCTTCATCGAGCGGGGCCATGTGGAACGAGTTGGGGTGCTGATTGGGCTCGGTGTCGACCATGCCCGAGTCGCGGTAGCCGAGCATGACCACGCGGTCAAAACCGATCACCTCGGCCGAGCGCTGCAGCTCGCCCGGTCGAACCTCGGCGAGCATCGCCCGTTCCTGTTCAGGCGTGAGGCCATGGAACGGCTGGCCGGGCTCGCGTAGGCCAGGGTTCTGCAGGTCGCCTTCTTCGCCACCGGTGCAGCACACCAACACGGTGCGGACACCCTGTTGGCCATACATCGCCATCGTCGGCGCCCCTTTGGAGGCTTCGTCGTCGGGATGGGCGTGCACCGTGAGGATGCACAACGCTGGATCGCTCACGGCCGCCACGCTACCGGGGACGGCGCAGCGCGACCGACCTGCCAGATCCGTCGCCACAAACACCGGGCCGAGCGTCGCGACACCTCTAGTATTGGGCTATGCGCGAGCGGGTCGCCTCTTCTTTCACGGTGCGCGTGGCGACGTTGCTCCTGATCAGCGCGCTCGGCGCGGTCGCCGGCTGCAACGACGACGGTCGCGAGCTTCGCCCACCCCGCCCGAATCAAAACGCCAGCGTGTCCGTACCGTCCACCTCGACCACGGTGCTCGACGCGCCAGGCTTCGGCACGGCCGACATCGACAC
>JAYURF010000037.1:0-2361 GCA_043756365.1 Acidimicrobiales bacterium | reverse complement strand
CCACGTTGGTGCCGGCTGACTCGCTGTCGGCGGCGTCCGACGCCGCGGGAGCGGTTGGGGTGACGGGTACCGCACCGGCCACCGTTGCGACCGTGGGTGGCGCGGCACTGGCGGTCGGGGCCACCGCCGGGGTGTCGGCAGCGATGGTGAACGTCACCGAGAAGCTGCCGTTGGGTGTGCTGTCGGCGGCGCTGATCGTCAGCGCCACGGTGCAGGTGCCCGCAGGCATCGGGTTGGTGATCGGGACCGACACGGTGAGGCGGTCGGCGCTGACGGTCGGCGTGCCGACCACGAATGGAGCGCTGTTGCACGTGGACACCGGTGTCTGGGTGGGCCCCACCGCCTCGGTGAACACGAAGTCGACCGACGTCGGAGAGACCTCCAGCGCTGCATTGCTCGCCGGGGTAGAACTGGCCAACGTGTTGTCGGCGACGGCCGTTGGAGCCAGCAGCCCGATCACCGCTGCGAGCGTGGCGGTGCCGAGCAGTGCCGTGACGGTCGCTCGGATCGGCTTCCGTCCATCTCGTCGCCGGGTATCTCGTCGCCGGGTATCTCGCCGATGTCGATGTCGATGCGTCGTCGCCTCGGCAGGAGGCGGGGTGCTCGCGATTGGCGAGACGCGAGTGGTAAACGACGGTGTGCCCATGATGGTGCGCCAACGTTAGCGAACCGGCCGACGTGGTGGCGGCCACGTCGGCCGGGACGCCGAACGGTCGCGTCAGCTGTTCGATCAGCCGGTTCGGGTCAGAGGTTCGCTTCGATGAACGCATCGGCGACGAGGTCTCCACCTATGTCGGGGAGCCGCGTGTAGACGGAGATCCCAACAGCACCTTCGGTGGCGGTGAAGATCTCCCAGAACGGAGACTCGAGTGCGGCTTCGCACACGATCCCGAGTATCCCACCTTCGGATTGGCGCAACTGGCCACCGCCGCCGCAATCGAGGTCCTTCCACGATGCCGGCATCCCGGGGTTGTCGAGGATGGCCACACCGATCCAGACATCGGCCACCTGGGTTCCGGTGTCGTCAACAAGGGTCGCGACGCCGAAACCTTCGATGAAGATGTTGAGGTCGGAGTTCGTCACCGCGTCCAACGTTGCCTGGTCGGGCGTCTTCGACACCCAGCTGAATCCCGCCGGAGCATTGAATTCGGAGGCCACATCGATCACGGTGTAGAGCTGGCCCGAGGCCGGGGGATCGGTGGCAACCGGTGCCGTCGCCGGCGGCTGCGTCGCCGGCGGCACCGTCGGTGGCAAGGTCAGCGGTGTCGGGGCGGCGGTGGGCGTCGGTGGCGCAGCCGTGATCGGTGGATCGGTCGATGCGGTGGTGGTCGACGTTGGCTCGTCCGGATCGGGTGCACACTCTTCGAGGTCGAAGTTCTCGGCAAGCTCGCCCTGGTCGGCGGCCACGCGCGTGAGGTCGGCGACGATCTCGTCGATCGCCGTTTCGTCTTCGTCGTTGCCCGCGTTCTCGAGATCGTCGAGGAGGGTGATCGCCTCATCGATGGTGTCGCGGAAATCGGCGAAGTCGCGGGCGAGGTCGGTCGGTGCGGTGAGCTCGGCCAAGCGGTCGCGTGCCTCGGAGTACACCTCGTTCGATTCGCTGGCGAACCGCTCGATGTCGGCGAGATCCTCCGGCTCGGCGACACGGTCCGAATCGCGCTTGGCATCGCTGCACACATCGCTGAGTTCGGCGAGGAAGTCGCTTTCCGACACCGTCGCCGGTGCGCTGTCGCCACCACACGCTGATGGTGCAACCACCGCGATGACCGCGGCAATTCCTGCAATTGCTGTCCGTGTACGCCTCATGAGAGTCCTCCCGTTCGCATTCCACCCACAGTAGTGAGCGGTCGCCGGCGCGGTGGGGTTCTCCCCGGCCAGCCGTCGGTGAAGCTGAGTAGGCTCGGCGGCAATGGCAACCCAAGCGCTGTACCGCCGATATCGACCGCAACGTTTCAGCGAGATCCGTGGGCAGGAACACATCGTGCGCGCCCTGCGCAATGCGGTGATCAATCACCGTGAGGGGCAGGCCTACCTGTTTTCCGGGCCGCGTGGCACGGGCAAGACCACCTCGGCGCGTGTGTTGGCCAAGGTGCTCAACTGCGAACGGGCTGTCGACGGCGAGCCATGTTGCGAATGCGATTCGTGCATCGCCGTGCAACGAGGCACCAGCTACGACGTCCACGAGCTCGATGCGGCCAGCAACAACGGTGTCGACGCGATGCGTGACCTGATCGAAAAGGCGTCGCTCGGAACCCCCGGGCGGCACAAGGTGTACATCCTCGACGAGGTGCACATGCTGTCCAAGCAAGCTGAGGCGGCGTTGCTGAAGACCCTCGAGGAACCACCGCCGCATGTGGTGTT
>JAYURF010000036.1:0-6463 GCA_043756365.1 Acidimicrobiales bacterium | reverse complement strand
CGGTGCATGCGGAGCCCTCAACGAAGCGGCGGAGCTGCGGATCGGTACGCATCATCATCAAGATGGCGACGTTCACCGTGCACAGCCAGCCCCGGTCGCGGCCCTTGACGAGATCGAACACGGTGTCAACCGTCTGATCGAGCGTCAATGGATCGAAGTCGCCGTTGAGGACACGGACCCGGCGACGTGTCACGTCGGGTCCCACGAGCGTTGCAGGAGGGCTGCGTCGACAAAGAACTTGGCTGCCCAGTTGGGGTAGCTCAACGGCGCGTACCGCCCCCAGATCGGAGATGACCCGGCGATCGCTCCACGCACCGCCGGGTTCCTCGCGTCCACATCCTGGCGAGCCATCACGTACCGCAGCGCCCGTCGCGACGCAGATTGGTACCGGCCATCACCGGTGAGGTCGAACAACTTTGCCCACACGATTGCGAACTGGCAGGTCCCCGTGAGGCACGCGTAGCGCGCCGCAGCGGTACCGTCGACGGTGATCTGACCCGGCAGGAAGCCCTCGTCGTCGAGCAGCTCGAGCGCTGCGTCGGCACAACGCCGTGCCGCAGAGGTGTACGACGGCTCGTCGAGGATCCACCCCGACTCCTGCAACCCGCACGTGGTGTAGGAGATGTTGTGGGTATACGGATCGTCACCGACGGCGAACGCCGCGTTGGAATAGAAGCCGCTGGGTTGCTGACACTCGAGTGCCCAGTCGAGGTTGGCGCGGGCCACGCTGCGGTATGCGTCGTTGGGGGCGATCCCATCGGCCAACAGCAGTGCCCATGCGGTGCGGGTGTTGTAGACGTGGGGCGTATCGAAGTGTTCGTGTGTGACCCACCGGCCACCGTGGTCGGCCTGGATGGCGACCTCCGCCAGCCAGTCGGCAGCGCGGGTCGCAGCGACAAGGAAGCGCTCGTCGCCTGATCGTTGGTAGGCACGCACCAAACCGAACAGCACCTGACCAGTATCGAACACGATGCCGCCATCGCCGTACTCGGGATTGGCCACGGAGCCATCGGCGTTCTGCACCTCCACCAGCCAGTTGGCGATGCGCATGGCGCGCCGGGTGAGGTCGTCGTCGTCCAGTGCGTCGGCGGCCCGCAGGAACGTGGTGAGGATGTACCCGGATGTCTCGCGGTAGGGGGCTCGCCATCCACCGCGGATGCTGTATCCGTAGCTCACGCCACCATCGGGGGCCTGGTCCTGCGCTCGACACAACCAATCGAGAGCGCTCCGGAGATGCGTGGTGATGCCGTTGGGTTCATGGCGGCGTCTCGCTGCGCTCTTCGCGACGAGCGGAACGAACGCGAGCGGAGCGCGCCACTGTTGTGTATCCGCCGAGTGACCCAAGGTTGGAAAGTATATCCAGCACCCCTGATCGGCCGGGTCGATGTGCGCTCACGGCAAACGCAGACCGAGCAAGCCCGCGGAGCGCGGTCGGATGCTCACCGGTAGGCTTGGGTCGGTGCAACTCAGAACGTTCACCCTCACCGCCGTCGCACTTGCCGCGGCAGCGGCGTTTGGCGCAAGTTCGGTGGTCGTGCCGGTGTTCCCGGGTGCCGCCGCGGTTCATGCCGCGCCCGGCGACACATCGATCTATGTGTCGATGCCGACACCGACCCGGCTGCTGGACACACGCGACGCGGCGCAGGCGGTGCCCGGTGATGGCACCGTCAACGTCAAGGTCACCGGCATCGCGCCACTGCCGTCCGTGGAACTGACCCGGTCGGTGGTCCTCAACATCACCGTCGTCGGCCCGGCCGGCATCGGTTTTTGGACTGCCTTCCCGCACGGTGTCGTCCGGCCAACCGCGTCCAACCTGAACGTCGATGAACGGTGGTCGGCGTTCGGTGACACGTTGGCGATGGCCAACCTGGTCACCGTGCCGGTCGGAACCGACGGCACCGTCGACATCTACAGCCAAAGCGGCGGCCATGTCGTTGTCGACATGCTCGGCAGCTATCAAGCCAGTACGGCGACGACGGCCGGCCGGTTCCAGCCGCTGGCTGCACCAAGCCGCATCTTCGACAGCCGCACGCTGGTCGCGGTTGCCGCAGCCTCGGTGACCGAGATCCGGGTACCGAACGCCGGTGGGGCCTCGTCGGCCGTGGTCAACCTCACGACGATTGCCAACGGCCCCGGATACTGGACGGCATTCCCGGCGAACACCGAACCACCCACATCGGCCAACGTCAACTCGCTGTATCCGCTGCATGTCGTGGCCAACCAGGCCATCGTCGCGCTCGACGTCGACGGGGATTTCAACGTGTTCTCCCAGACCGGCGGTCACCTGGTGGTCGACCTCATCGGGCTCGTCACCGGCGCCGGTGCACCCACGTCAACCGATGGCTTGTACGTCTCGCTCAACACACCGACCCGATTCCTCGACACACGCGACGCCGCGTTGAACCCGCTCGGCGGAAAGCAGATGCCGCTACCGGCCTGGAACCTCGAAGTCGCCGCAGCCACCAACGTCGCAATCGCCCGTCCCGATGTCGCTGCGCTCGTGATGAACGTCACCGTGACCGATGCGCTCGCCAGCGGATACGTCACTGTCGGACCCGCCGGGGCCAGCGACCCGACCGGCAAGAGCCGCGCCACCTCAACCCTCAACGTCGTGCGGGCAGTGCAAACCCTGCCGAACCACACCACCGTCGCAGTCTCGGCGCGAGGCTTCGATGTATTCACCCAATCCGGCGGCCACCTCCTCGCCGACGTCTCGGGCTACTACCTCGGGACACCGGTCGCCGCCCCCTTCGGTCTCCCCGCCAACACCACCGGCACGCCGTTCGGCTGCATTGGGTACCCGACAACGCCGGTGGCCTCGGTCGTGGTCGGCTCGAGCCGCCCGACGGTCGCGCGGGCACAGCAGCGATTGCTCGACCTGGGTTTCTGGAACGGCGGCGCCGACGGCGGATACGGCCTCACCACGTCGCAAAGCGTGATGGCCTTCCAAAAATGGTCGGCGCTCCCGGCCAGCGGCAACGTCGACGAGGCCACTGCCGTTGCGCTCAACCGAGCGCAGTGCCGTCCAGCGCCAGGGATCACCAGCGGTGATCTGTTGGAAGTGGACAAGGGCCGCCAACTGGCGTTCCTGGTGCGCGGCGGAAAGATGGTGTGGATCCTCAACGTCTCCACCGGCGGCAACTACGACTACACCGCCATCGATAAAAACACTGGCGCGAAGATCAGCGATCGCGCGTACACGCCTGTCGGTACGTTCCGCGTGTACCGGGTCAGTGACGAGACCGCGTACGAGGGTTCGCTGGGCACGCTGTACCGGCCCCGCTTCGTCGTCGGTGGCGTCGCCGTGCACGGGTACCGCGACATCCCCAACTACCCCGCGTCGCACGGCTGCATCCGGGTGAGCAACCCGGCGATGGACATGATCTGGGCGACGAACGCGATGCCTATGGGCGGCACCGTGATCATCCACGACTAGCCCCCGACCCGCCCAGGCTTCGGGTACCATCTCGCGCGTGTGAAACGGGTCCCGTGAGGCCCGTACACGAGGAGCAGCACCGTGGCAACACGTGAAGTGATGTCGGCCGACGACATCCGTCGGGCGATCACCCGGATCGGCCACGAGATCGTCGAGCGCAACCACGGAACCCAGCGGGTGATGCTCGTCGGGCTGCAGCGTGGAGGTGTGTGGATTGCCGAACGCCTCGCCGACACGCTCACGCGCATCGAAGGACGCCTCGACGGATCGGGCCCGATCGGATTCGGAACCCTCGACGTCAGCATGTACCGCGACGACATCGGTCTGCGCCCGATCATTCCCGCCTCGGTCACCGATCTCCCCGACGGCATCGACGGCTACGACGTCGTGCTCGTCGACGACGTCTTGTTCACCGGTCGCACCGTCAAAGCTGCGCTGGACGCGATCGGTGATCACGGCCGGCCGCGGTCGGTGCAATTGGCGGTCATCGTGGATCGGGGGCATCGCGAGCTGCCGATCCGCCCCGACTATGTCGGCAAGAACCTTCCGACGGCGCGAAGCGAAGACGTCAGCGTCACCGGCGAGGGCGTGACGCTGACATGAAGCACCTCATCGACATCGCCGACCTCGACCCGGCGCAGTTGCTCCACCTGCTCGACCTGACTGATCACATGGTGGAGATCAACAACCGACCCATCGCCAAGGTTCCCGCGCTGCGCGGCAAGACCGTGGTCAACTTGTTCTTCGAGGACTCCACCCGCACCCGTACCAGCTTCGACACCGCGGCGCGACGGCTCAGCGCCGACGTGATGAACTTCTCGGTCTCGTCGAGCAGCGTCAACAAAGGCGAGAGCCTGCGCGACACCATCGAGACCATCACGGCGATGGGTGTCGACGCATTCGTCGTGCGCCATGGCTCCAGCGGCGCCCCGCACCAGATCACCCGCTGGACCAACGCCTCGATCGTCAACGCCGGTGACGGCTGGCACCAGCACCCCACCCAGGCCCTGCTCGACTGTTACACGATTCGCACCAACCTCGCCCGCACCGCCGGCTTCGACGGTTTGCGCATCGCCATCGTCGGCGACATCCGGCACAGCCGGGTGGCGCGCAGCAACGTGCAAGCCTTCGCCGCGCTGGGGGCCCATGTCACGTTGGTTGCACCACCAACGCTGCTGCCCCCGAGCCTGGACGGCTGGCCGGTCGACGTCAGTCATCACCTCGACGAGGTGGTCGCCGAGGTCGATGTGGTGTACCTGTTGCGGATGCAGCGCGAACGGATGACCGACGCGTTGGTCCCATCCCTTCGCGAATACTCCTCGGCGTACGGGCTCACTGCGGCTCGCGCCGCCCGCCTCCAACCGCACGCTCTGGTGATGCACCCAGGCCCGATGAACCGGGGCGTCGAGATCTGCGTCGATCCCGCCGAACTGCGCGGCTCGACCATCCTCAATCAGGTGACCAACGGCGTCGCGGTGCGCATGGCGGTGCTGTTCGAGTTGCTCGGAAGCGGGCCGGACCTCGCGGCCGGCCCGCCCAGCGATCTCGTCGATGCGACGACTGACACACCGAGGACTTCGACATGAGCCACTACCTGATCCACAGCGGCACGGTGATCGACCAAGCTGGGGAGCGCCGCGCCGATGTTGCCATCGACGGGGCAACGATCCTCGCCGTTGGCGCCGATCTCGATCGTGCGGACGCAACGCTCATCGATGCGTCGGGATGCATGGTCTCGCCCGGCTTCGTCGATCTGCACGTACACCTGCGCGAGCCGGGGCGAGAGGAGGCCGAGACGATCGAGACCGGCAGCCGCGCCGCCGCGCTGGGCGGCTTCACGGCCATCGTCGCGATGCCGAACACCGATCCCCCGCACGACACGCTCGCCACGATCGAGTTCGTCCGCACCCAGGGGCGACGGGCCGGGCTGTGCGAGGTGGTCCCTGCGGGTTGCATCACCGTGAACCGCGACGGCGAGCTCCTCGCCCCGCTCGGCGAGTTGGCTGCCGCAGGCGTCAGGCTGTTCACCGACGACGGGAACGGCGTGCAGAACCCATCGTTGATGCGCCGCGCCCTCGAGTACGCCCGGCCGCTCGGGATCACGCTCGCCCAGCATTGCGAGGTTGCCAGTTTGACCAAGGGCGCCGTCATGCACGAAGGGTCGTGCTGCGGACACCTCGGACTTCCAGGCTGGCCGGCGCTCGCCGAGGAGCTGATGGTGCACCGCGACATCGAACTCGTTCGCCTCACCGGTTCACCGGTTCACTTCCTGCACCTCTCCACAGCCCGCAGCGTTGATCTGGTCCGTGCCGCCAAAGCCGACGGACTACGGGTGACTGCCGAGGCAGCACCGCACCACTTCACCTTGACCGACGAGATGCTGCGGACCTTCGATGCGGTGTACAAGGTCAACCCCCCGCTGCGCACGCCCGCTGACATCGCCGCGATCAAGGCCGGCCTTGCCGATGGCACCATCGACGCGATCGCCACGGATCACGCCCCCCATCCGCCCGAGGCCAAGGAGGCACCGCTCGATCAGGCACCGCCGGGAATGCTGGGTCTTGAGACCGCACTTGCCCTGGCGCTGACCGAGCTCGACATGCCGCTGCTCGACATCGTCGCCGCGTTGAGTTGGAAGCCGGCTGCGATCGCTGGCCTCAGCGCCCGCCACGGCGGCCCGGTCACTGCTGGGTCGCCGGCGAACCTCACCGTGTTCGACCCCACCGCCCAGTGGGTGGTGCGCCCCGAAGCCCTCGCCAGCAAGAGCCGCAACACCCCGTACGCCGGCCGTACCCTTCGCGGCAAGGTGCGCCACACGTTCCTCGACGGCATCCCCGTCGTTGTCGACGGTCGCGCCCAGCGCTAGCACGCACCGGGCACGGCTAGCAAGCACCGGGCACGGCTAGCACGCACCGGCCGGAGCGTTGGGAGGATGTCCCGCTTGTTGTTGAAGTGGGATGGTGATCCTGGTGTTGCTCAGGCAACGGCTTGAGCGTAGTTGACGGGTGCGACAGGGTTGACGGTGGC
>JAYURF010000035.1:0-2364 GCA_043756365.1 Acidimicrobiales bacterium | reverse complement strand
GGCTGGCGGTATCGGTGTGTGCGACGTGGTATCTCGGCGTGTTGTCGCAACGGGTGCAGCGGCGCTTTCGCGACAAGGTCGCGATCGCCCTCGAGTCGCACGTGGCTCGGTTGCAGGCGTCGGTGCCGACGATCGAGCATCACGAGCGGCCCGAGCATCTCGACCGGCTGGCGATGCTGCGCGACCAGGTGTTCACCCTCGACCACCTGTTCATGTCGTTGTTCTCGACGCTCGGGTGGATGTTCCGGTTGGTGATCACCGCCGTACTGCTGGCATCGGTGCACCCGGCGCTGGTGCTGTTGCTGGCGTGTTCGGTCCCCGCGTTCTACACGTCGACGTGGCGGCCGACGGTCGAGCGCCGGGTCGAGGAGTCGGTGATCGCCAACACCCGCCTGGCCCGCCACCTGTTCGTGCTCGGCACCACGGCACCGCCGGGCAAGGAGGTGCGGGTGACCGGGACGGGTGCGTGGTTGATCGACGAGCGCCGGGCCGCATGGCAGCGGTGGTACGGCCCGGTCGCCTCGGTGCGCATCGCTACTGCGCTGTGGCATGCGTCGGCATGGGCGCTGTTCGGAGCCGGGTATGTGGCGGCGGTGGTCTTCGCGTCATCGGTGATCGATGCATCCGTCGGCCAGGTGGTGCTCGTCGTTGCCGCCGGCACCCGACTGGCTGGCTACATCGGTGCCACCGCCGGCGAACTCGGCTTCCTGCGCGGGTTCTGGCTGGATTCGTCGCGGCGGCTCACCTGGTTGGAGGACTATGCGGCCGCAGCAGATGCGGGAGCATCCGCGACCGCACCGGCAACCCTTCACGAGGGGATCTCCTTCGAGCATGTGTCGTTCTGCTACCCCGGCAGTGACCGCCTCGTGCTCGACGACATTAATCTGACGTTGCCAGCAGGCACGGTGGTCGCGATCGTGGGGGAGAACGGTGCCGGAAAGTCGACGCTGGTCAAGCTGCTGGCGCGCATGTATGCGCCGACGTCAGGTCGGATCTCCGTTGACGGGGTGGTGCTGGCCGACATCGCCGTCAGCGAGTGGCGCGACCGTCTCGCCGGCGCATTCCAGGATTTCTACCGGTTCGAGTTGCGGGCCCAGCACACCGTCGGCCTCGGTGATCTCGGCCACCTCGACGACCGCCCCGCCGCCATTATGGCTGTCGACCGGGCCGGGGCGGGCGATGTGATCGACCGCCTGGCCCACGGCCTGGACACCCAGCTTGGCCCCACCTGGGATCAGGGTGCCGAGGTGAGCTTCGGCCAGTGGCAGAAGCTGGCGTTGGCCCGCGGGTTCATGCGCGACGATCCGCTGGTGCTGATACTTGACGAGCCGACCGCTGCGCTCGACGCCGAGACCGAGCACGCACTGTTCGAACGATTCGCCGAGGCGGCCCGATCAGAGTCGGTGTCTGGACGGGTGACGGTGCTGGTGTCACACCGATTCTCGACGGTGCGCATGGCCGATCTGATCGTCGTGATGGACGGTGCCAAAGTGGTGGAAGTGGGCAGTCACGAGGAACTACTGGACGCCAACGGCCAGTACGCCGACCTGTTCCGCATCCAAGCCGCCGCCTACAAACGCTAACGAGAAGGCCCCTCGGCAGCGTCGGTCCGTGGCCATCACGCGCCACCGGGGCGCGCGTTGGTCACGGACGACTGGCCCAACGCCCGGCGAACCCCGGTCCGTGGCCATCACGCGCCGCCAGAGCGCGCGTTGGTCACGATCGTCCGGCCCAACCCCGGCCAAGCCCGGTCCGTGGCCATTGTGGCTGGAACGGTGATCACCCGTCGACGTCGTCCGGCGGAAGATCCTCAGCGTCCGCGAGATCTCGCAGACGGCCGGTCGCCAACTTGTTGCGCCGTAGATCGGCCCGCCCGATCACAGGCGCTGTCAGACCACCGATCTTGAGATCGACGCGATGCTCCCATGCCTCGTCGAACTGGACTCCGGAGATGAACGTCAACAGATTGATGCGCTGCGGCTCACGGCCGAGCTGCACCACCGTGTCGTCATCCAAGAAATCCTCCAGCGTGAGACCAACATCGCCGAACCCGAAATCGGCGAGGGCACGCAAGATCCGTTCGCCGTTGTCGCGGTCCGCACGAACCCAGACGTCGAGATCCTTCGTGTACCTCGGGTGACCGTGCGCCGCCATCGCATAGCCGCCCACCACGAGGAACCGGACTTCACGAGCGACGAAGTACTCGATGAACTCGCTGAAGTCGTGGCTCAGTTCCATCGGACCATCCGTGATACTCCCGTCGAAGTTCTTCGACCATCGCAACCCGCTCCGCCATCGGCCGCGTCAGCCAGTACCGCCACGGTTCATCCCTGTCGTTGAGACGCTTGACGACGACGACCCGCT
>JAYURF010000034.1:0-6510 GCA_043756365.1 Acidimicrobiales bacterium | reverse complement strand
TCATTGCCGACATGGGGGCCGGCCAGAGCCAGCAGGTGCGCGACGTCATCGGTGAAACGCCGAACGTGGCGGCGCGGGTGCAGTCGATGGCCATGCCCGGAACAGTGCTGATGAGTGAGGACGCACACCGCCTGTGCGAGGGGTTCATCGTGTCGCGCTCGATCGGGCACCGGGAGCTGAAAGGTGTAGCTCGCTCGATCGAACTGTTCGAGGTGATGGCTGATACCGGTGCCTCGTCGCGTATGGATGTCGCGCATGCGCGCCACAAGTTGACGCCGTTGCTCGGTCGACAGCGCGAGATCGATGTGCTTGCCACAGCATGGCGCCGCAGCCAGCGCGGCGATGGCCAGGTGGTGTGGATCTCCGGCGATCCGGGGATCGGGAAGTCGCGGCTGATTCGTGAGCTCTCGCACCAGGTGCGCGCCGATGACGGGATCGAGATCGAGTTGCGGTGCTCGCAGTTTCACCAGTCGAGCAGCCTGTACTCCTCGACGGAGCAGTTCCGCCGGTACGTGCTGGCTGTGTCGACCGAATTGTCGCTGAGTGCGATCGAGCGTCTCGGCGACGACAGTGGGACACCGCGCGGACTTGTCGTTCCCGTTGTCGCCGATCTGCTCGGTGTGCCATTCGGCCCGCCCTATCAGCGCGTCGCCGGGTCGGCAGATTTCGTCCGCAAGCACACCCTCGACGTCATCGCCCGGATCATCGAGGACCGTGCCCGCCGCCAACCGGTCCTGCTGGTCATCGAAGACATTCAGTGGATCGATGCGACGTCTGCGGAGATGGTCGAGCGATTCATCGGCCCGGAGCAATCTCGCGATCTCGCGGTCATCGTCACCCATCGGTCCGACTTCCAGCCGGCGCGGCCTGCCGCGGCGCCTCACCATCAATCGATCCACCTCGACCGTCTCGATCAGGAGGAGGTCCTCGCCTTCGTCGCGGCAGTCGCCGGTGATCGCGCAGTCGATTCACGACGGCTCGCACAGATCGTGGCGCGCACGGAGGGCGTGCCGCTGTTCATCGAGGAGCTCACCCAACTCGTACTCGACGACATCGACGGTGCGTCCGATTCGGTACCGGCAACGCTGCGCGATTCCCTCACGGCGCGGATCGACCTCCTCGGTCCTGAGGTCGACCTGTTGCGCACACTTGCAGTCGTCGGCCGCGAAGCACCCGACGGCCTGCTGCACGAGGTCTCCCAGCTCGATCGCCAAACCTTCGACCGTTACCGCGACAGGTTGATCGAAGGGGGGCTCGTGATCCGTCGCGGCCGCGGCGCGCACGCCGTGTACGGCTTCAAGCACGCACTGCAACACTCGGTGGTGTACGAGTCGATGCTGCGAGTCACGCGTCGCGCCGTTCACGCGCGGGTTGCGTCGGCGCTGGAGGTCCGCTTCGTCGACCGATCCGTGACCGAGCCCGAAGTGTCGGCGCGCCACCACGAGCTCGCTGGTGATTTCACGTCTGCGGTCCGTTACCTCGGCCGCGCTGGAGAACGAGCCATTGCGATCTCCGCACACCGCGAGGCGCTCACCCATCTGCAACACGCCCGCCAACTGGTTGCGCAGCTTCCCGATGGTCGCGAGCGCGACCTCGAAGAGATTGCGGTTCTCGTACAGCTGGGCATTCCGACCACGGCTTTGCTCGGCTATGGCTCTGAGGAAACCGAGGAGGTGTATGCCTCAGCGGAGCGACTGTGCTTGCTCGTCGGCGAGGGCGCGCCGGTGTACGCCGCGCTGTACGGGCTGTTCCGCACTCGGTTGCTGCGCGGCGAGTACTCCAACGCGCAGGAGATCAGCGTCAGGCTGATGGGCCTGGCCGCCGTGGAGCCCGGACGCGAAGCGCTGCGAGTTGGTGCCGAACGGGCGTTGGGCAGCGTCTTGTTGTATCAGGGTCGATCGCATCGGAAGTCCCTCGACCATCTCGAGGGCGCACTGACCTCCAGTCATGCGGAGCGGCCAGGCGCCTACCTGGGAGATCTCAACGACGTCGTTGACCCGATCATCACGTGTCGCGCCTATGCGGCATGGGCGCTGTGGCTGCTCGGGGAACCGAAGGCGGCACGTGCGCTCAGCGACGAGGCTGTGAGCAGCGCCCGGCGGCTCGCCCACCCGTTCACGCTCGGCCTCGCGTTGTGCTTCGACACGTGGCTGTGCCAGTTCGAACGCGATATCGATGCAGTGGAACGACGCGCTGACGAGGCATACCGCCACTCCATCGACTACGGCTTCCCGTTCTGGACCGGGTGGGCGAACGTACTTCGCGCATGGGTCCGAGCGGCGCGTGGTGACGTCGAAGGGGTTGATGCGATGCGGGTCGGGATCGACGAATGGCAGGCTCAGGGATCGGCGCTTGGAAAGTCGTACTTTCTCGGACTTGTTGGCGAGGGCGAGGCAATGGTCGGGTTGTGGCAGGATTCGGCGACGACGCTCGACGGCGCGATCGAGCTCGCCGAGCGGGTCGGGGAGGGCTTCTGGCTTCCCGAGCTGTTGCGGCTGCGTGCCGAGGCCGCACGGGGTCTTGGCGTGGCTCCAGCAGCGGTTGCCGCCTTGCTCGATCGGGCCGAGCACATCGCCACGGGGCAGGGCGCGCAGTCACTGCTGGAGCGGATCGCACAGACCGCGAAGTAACCCCGTTGGCAAGAGCCTGACGTCATGTGTCAATCCCGGAACCGTGCACGCCGCCTCGCTGCGGCCTGGAACGACTCGTTCGGTCAGCCGGCGGCACGCTTACGTGCATCAGCGGGAGTGGCGTGCGCGGCCAGGATCGCCGTGCCGACGTTGTTGGCGATGCGGATGACGTCGTCGATGTCGGGGCCGAGCGCCGCGACGAGCGCGTCCTGAGAACGATCGGTGGCGGCCTCGATGTCGTCTCGCGCGTCGCAGCCTGCGGCGGTGAGCGACTGCGACTCGGTGAGCCACCCCTTGTCGCGCAGGCTGGCGGCTGCGGCCTGGATTCGCTCCGGCGAGAAACCTCGCGTCGCGGAGTAGTCGCCGACCGGATAGTCGAGCCACACCTCAGTGAGCACGTTCATCTCCACGGCGTCGAGACCGGCGGCGACGCAGGCGGCGATGTGCCCGTCGCCACGGTGCTCACGAACAAGTTCCGCGCCGCGCCACGCCCGCCCGTTTGCCGAGTCGGGAATGGGTTGGTCGCGAAGCGCAGCGAACAACGCGCGCCCAGACCCATCGATGCTGGAAAGAGCATCGAGCAACCGGTCGCCTAGTCGTTCGATGTCGTGCGCGTCGATGCCGTCGGTCGCCGCGCCGAGTCCTGCGGCAGCGCCCGCAGCTCGGGCGCCGAGCACAGCGTCGTGCGATGAGATGCTGCGCCCGTGCGAATACACCGCAGCAAGCAATGTCGGCTCGAATACACCGAACGCGGCTACGACGATCGCTGGCGAGACATCGGCACCTAGCGCCGCGGCCCTGCCCCACACGTACCCGTCGAAGAAATCGTGGCCCAAGTCGGCGCTGGCCACGGAGGATTCACGTGACCACCAACCGATGGTGGCGATCGGCTCCAATGCGTCGCGGAGCCGTCGGGCCGGGCTCTGCGGAAGTGTCGGCGCCGGCGGCGCGACATCCTGCGGCAGCAGGAACAAGTTGGCAACGGCGTCGTAGTCCATCGGCTCATCCTCGCGCGATGAGCCGATCGGTTACCGGCTGCCCGGCTATTGGGCCGTGGGGTGCACTCCATAGGCAGCTTGTGCGGCGGCGATGGCGTTGGCCGGCACTCGGTTGGGGTCACCCTGGGCTCCGAGGGAGGCGCGAAACAGTGTGATCGCGTGCATCCGCCCGTCCTCGTTCAGACCTGCCGCCATGATCCGGTTGACCGACGGTTGGAGGTCGCTGAATTCCGTGGTCAGCTCGTGCGCGGCGGCTTCGCTGGCGGTGTGGTTCTCGGCAAGCGCAGCAAGTTTGGCGTTGGCAAGCCGTTTTGCAGCGGATGGGCGGGGCGAGGTGGTGGCGATGGGAGGGTCCTTCGTCGAACGAGGTGAATCGGCTGCCCACCCGGAAGATCCGCGAGGAAACAGCACGTCACCACCCAATGTACGGCGCAATCACTGGATCGCGTGCCTGGCGGGCCGTAGCGATGGCGAAGCCGGACGATATTGGACGACATTGCGGTGGTGGATCCTTCTGGCTCAGTCGGTGATCGCGCTGTACACCAGGCTGCGGAGCTGGCCGCGAAAATCGAACGTGGCCGATGGCATCAGCTGGGTCATGAACACCACCCAGAGATCCTCGGCGGGGTCGACCCAGAACACCGTCGACGCTGCTCCGCCCCAGTAGAAGTCACCGCGGCTCAGGGAACCGGTTGCGATCTGGTCGATCGTCGACGCGAACCCGAGCCCGAAACCCACACCGACGCTTCCACGCAGTGCGAGAAGGGCGACGTCGAGCGATGCCAGATCCTGCCCGCCGGGCAGGTGGTTCATCGTCATCAGATCAAGCGTGCGGGGCCCGATGATGCGTTCGCCGTCGAGTTCGCCGCGCCGGCGGAGCATCTCGCAGAAACGGGAGTAGTCGGCAACCGTGCCGGTCAGCCCACCGCCACCCGACACGAAGCTCGGCGCACGCGTGAACGCGCTGGTCGCCGGATCATCGGTGAGCGTGGTGGTCTTGTCGAGGTTGCGCGTGTAGTTGGCCGCGAACCGGTGGGCCTTGTCCGGGGTCACCTCGAACGAGGTGTCGACCATGTCGAGCGGGTCGAGGATGTGGCGTTGCAGGTATTGCGCGAACGGCACTCCGGAGATTTGTTCGACCAAGGCCCCGCAGGCGTCGGTGGCGAGCGAGTACATGTAGGCGGTACCGGGCTGAAAGCGCAACGGCACCTGCGAAAGCTTGTCCATGAACTCGGCCAGGCTGCCAGCCACTCCGGCACTGCGGATCTGGGCGGCGCGGTACAGCGCGTCGACCGGGTGCTGGTCACCCATTCCGGGAAGTACGCCACCGTAGGTGAGGCCACTGGTGTGGGTGAGCAGATCGCGGAACGACACCGGGCGATGGGCCGGCTCGGTGACCATGTCGTCACCAGCGCCCGAGACCCACACGCGGTGTTCGCGCCACGATGGGAAGAATCGGGCAACGGGATCGTCGAGTTGGAACATGCCCTGTTCGAACAGTTGCATCAGCGCGATCGAGGTGATCGGCTTGGTCATCGAATAGATCCGGAAGATGGTGTCGTCGCCAAGTGCCACCTGGCGTTCGCGATCGAGCATGCCAAAACTGCGGTGGTACGCGAGGTGACCGTGGCGACCAACGGCAACCTGGCAGCCGGCGATCTTGCCCGGCTCGATGTACTGGCGCTCGAGATGGGTGGCGATGCGTTCAAGGCGCATGGCATCGAAGCCGGCCTCGCACGGATGTAGGTCGACGGTGGTTTCCTTCGTCGGGGTGGTTGTCATGATCGAACCTCGAAATCTGGAATCGCGGGGATATCGGCAGCAAACGCGCACAACCTGCGCCTACGAAGTCGGCTCGGCCGTCGCACAGTACTGGTCGGTGAGTTGGTGCGCGTACGCGCGGGCGATCGCCGCAGCCTTCTTATGAGTGAGCTCGCCGGGGAACACCAGCAGTCTGATCGCGAGCCCGTCGACGAGCGAGGACAGTGCCGCAGCTGCGAGGTGCGCTTGGCCGTGAGCGTCACACAGAACGTCGGCGATCACCGCCGTCCAGCGAGCATCCTGGGCTTTGATCGAGGTGCTCACCTGATCGTCGTGCAGCGCAGCCACGGCTGCCTCCCACCACACCATCCAGTCGCGCCGCCACGCTGCCTTCTGCCTCGGAGTGGGGTCGAGCAACAGTTTGACCAACGCGTCGATCCGGGCCGAACCTTCACCGAGCGACCCGGCGTCGATCTCGTCGATCCATCGTTGGTCCTTGTAGCGCAACGCCTCCAGCAGCAGCACTTGGCGCGAGCCGAAGTGGTACAGCAGCCCTGCCGGGCTGATGCCGACAGCGGCAGCGACATCGTTGATCTGTGTGGCGGCCAGGCCCCGCTCGACGATCACCGCCAGTGTTGCCGTGAGCAGTTCCTCTCGCGCATGAGACCGCCGTTTTCGCTTCGTCCGCTGTTCGACCACGGCTGGGACGGTACCGGTCGACACCATGGGCCGCGTCAGGGCATCGGGCTGAGATGTTCGTGAACGGCCAGCCACGCGCCGGACGGCTCGCGGCGGAACACGATGGTCTCCCGCTCGACGAGGTCGTGGCGGCCGTCGGCATCGGCCACGGTGGTGAGCACGCGGTGCGTGAACACGGCGACGTCGGAGGTCACCATGTCGATTCGCTGGTCGTGCGAAGCGCAGCCCAACACCGCGAAGCCGGCATCGATCCAGCCTGTCCACTCGCGCTCGTAGTCGGAGCGGGGCGCGAGGACACGGTCGGTGGTGTGGAACACGAAGCTGGTCTCGGGCGCGAAGCACGCGAAGTAGCCGTCGGTGTCGAACGCCGCGAAGCGTTCGATGAGATGCGTGGCCGCAGCGCGGACCTGTTCGACGTCGGT
>JAYURF010000033.1:0-2378 GCA_043756365.1 Acidimicrobiales bacterium | reverse complement strand
GTTGGCCGGGCGAACAAACGCGGCTCGGCGACCATTCGACGAGGTGCCGTAGATCGCTCCGCCGGGGGAGGTGAAGCGCTTCTCGAAGTCGGCCGGGGCGATCGTGTCGGCGAACAGCAGCCGGGACCGCAGGTCGATTCCGTGGGAAGCGAGCTGTTCCAACACGACACGCTGATACCCGGCGGTGTTCACTGTCACCCCGGCAGGGGCATTGACGAGCAGGAACCAGTTTTCGTGACCAGCGGGTGCCTGTGACGCATCGGTCACCGAGCTCACACAGGCGTAGATAGTCGGATCGGTCGGCAGCCTGCCGGCGCGAATCTGGGCGAACTCGGCCTGGCTGTCGTCGCTGAACCACACGTTGTGATGGCTGATCCCCTCCGTCAGGCCGGCGACACCGGCCATCACCACGAACCCGCTCGACGACGGCTCGGCCCGACGGACCCGGCGCAGCGCCCTCCGGTCGGGCAGCAGATCGCGATACAGATGCGTCGCGTCGGCGTTGGCGACGATCGCGTCGGCCATGATCACCTCGCCGGCGGCCAACTCCACGCCCGCGACCGCAGCACCATCGGTGCGCACCGCAGTCACTTCGGCGCGGCACCGGATCTCGACCCCAACCCGTTCTGCCACCGACACCAGAGCGTCGCGCACAGCGCCGAGGCCGCCCATCGGGTACCAGCATCCGAAGTCGTGTTCGATCGCGGCGATGCAGCCAAGCGTGGCCGGGGACAACGATGGATCGGAACCGGAGTACGTGGCGTAGCGCCCGGCCCACTGCACCATGTGCGGGTCATCGAAGTACCGCAGTGCCGATCGTCGCAGCGTTCGGAACGGATCGATGTCGGTGAGGTCGCGCGGCCGCTTCAACCGCCTGGCCAACGACAGCGGTCCCGACATCGGACCGGCGAAGAACGTCCGCTCACTGACCGCCCACACGGTTCGGCCGTGTTCGACGAAACGGCGGTAACCGGGCGCATCGCAACCTGCATCGGTGACGATCAGTCGGTGCCCGTCGCGCCACGAGTACTGGAACTGCGGGTCGAGCCGGACGAGATCGACCTCGTCACGCAGGTTCGTAGCGGCCATGCGGAACAGTTCGTCGAACACTGCCGGGAGGGTGACGAGCGAAGGTCCCGCGTCGAACCGAAACCCATCCCGCTGGTGCACCGCCAGCTTGCCGCCGACGGAGCCGTGACGTTCGAGCACCACCACCCGGCTCCCGGCGACGGCAAGGCGGATCGCCACCGCCAGCCCGCCGACTCCGGCGCCGATGACGACGACACCCGTCACCCGGCCGCCACAGCCACGTCAACCGTGCCGACCATGTCAGCCACGGAATCGGCGGTTCAACAACCGAGCGGCAGCAACCGCAGCGACCGGCAGCATCGCCGACCCGCCGACGACGGCCACGACCGGGTCACGGAAGTACGCCGCGAAGCCGACGGTCTCCATCACGGCCATGTAGGCGTACTCGCCAACCAGCGCCGGTGACGGCTCGCGCGGTGGGAGCACGAACTCAAGGACCGCCATCACCCCGAGCGATGTGGCGAACCAGCCGGCGAAGTTCGACAGCGGAATGCCGCGGTACCGCCCCGGGCGCGCCCAGCGCCAGTAGCCCTCCCCGACCATTTGCGGATCGAGGAACAGATCCCACGCGGTCATCGTTGCGGCGCCGGCGATGATTCGATTGACACGATTCGATCTCCGGCCGAGTGCCGCATGTGCCGTCTCCCGGGCGGGGACCGCCATCGCCACCCAGGCCAGAGGAACGATCGCCGGGACCCCGCGCACCTGCGGTCGAAGTGCCCCGGTGTAGCAGTAGCGCCCGAACGGAAGTCCCGTTTCGACGCCGACATGCTCCACCGCAGCGCACCCGGCCGCCACCGAACCACCGGCCAGCACCGTGCGCGCAGTCCCCCATCGGCGGGCGCTCACGACCGCCGTGGTGGTGCTCAGACCGGTGATCACCACGCTGCTGAGCAGTCGCCGCGCCGGCCCGCCACGCCCCACGAGCGGCGTGGCGATCATCCCGGCAACGCTCACCGCCATCGGCACCCACGCCGCCGCTGCGCTCCCCCAACCCGCGCTGCCCGACCGCTCACGCGAACCCTGTTTCGGCGGGTCGGCGACGGTCACGGGACGGCGGGGCTGGCGCGGCGGATCAGGCGGCGCGGTACCTGGGGGGCGAGAAGGCGGGCGACCATGGTGGCTTTTTCGGTGGTCGAGACTCGGGCACGCTTGGCGAAGACGTCGTAGTCCTGCTGCTCGATCTTGTCGAGGATCCTGCCGTACAGCACACGTGCCGCACCGATGCAACGGGCCGACTGTTCGGGCAGCATCGCCGTTCCCAGGTCGGCTGATGTGTACAGGTCGCG
>JAYURF010000032.1:0-2380 GCA_043756365.1 Acidimicrobiales bacterium | reverse complement strand
ATCGATCAGCTCGAGGAGACAATCAGGATCGAGGGTGGCCAGGTTCTGGCCACCCTCATCCGCCTGACCGGCGACATCGATCGAGCCGAGGACGCGCTGCATGATGCTGCGGTCGCTGCGGTCGAGGAATGGCGCCGCCACGGTGTTCCCGATCGCCCAGGTGCCTGGCTGACGACCGTCGCTCGCAACAAGGCGCTCGACCGTCTGCGCCGTGAGGTCCAGCGTGCGCCCCGCGAACGCGAGGCGGTTCGGCTGCTCGACGACGACATGGCGAGCGGAGGGCTCGGCGACGGCGACGACCGGCTCCGTCTGCTGTTCACCTGCTGTCACCCGGCGCTGAACCCCGAGGCCCAGATCGCGCTGGCGTTACGCACGATCTGTTCGATGAGCACGGTCGAGATCGCCCGCGTCTTCCTGGTTCCCGATGCAACGATTGGTCAGCGCATCACCCGCGCCAAGGCCAAGATCGCCGGTGCACACATCCCCTATCGGGTACCCGAAGCGCACGAGCTACCCGAACGGCTGCTCCCCGTGTTGGCCACCATCTACGCAATTTTCACTGCGGGCCACCATGCCCCTACCGGAGCGGTCGATGCGCGTGTCGACCTGGCCGACGAAGGCATCAGGCTGGGACGGGTCTTGGTCGAGATGATGCCCGACGAGTCCGAATGCACCGGATTGCTGGCATTGATGCTCGCCGCCAACGCGCGACGCGCCGCCAGGGTCGACGGTGCCGGTGACATCGTCTTGCTGGCCGATCAGGATCGAAGCCGGTGGGACGCAACAGCAATTGAGGAGGCGCAAGCACTGGTCGAATCGGTACTGCGGCGCGGTCGGCCGGGGCCGTATCAGATCCAGGCGGCGATCGCCTGCCTGCACGGCATCGCCCGCACGGCCGCCGACACCGATTGGCCTCAGATCACCGAGCTGTACCGGTTGCTGGAGATGCGCACACCGACCTTCGTCGTACGCGTCAACCATGCCGTTGCCGTGGCCGAATCGGTGGGCCCGGCGATCGCGCTGATGATGCTCGATGGGCTGATCGGCACATCTGCCGAACGATGGCATCTGTACTGGGCTGCGCGGGCCGACTTCTACCGGCGGCTCGGCGATGCGAACGCAGCGAGCGCCGCCTATCTACGGGCGCTCGACTGTCCCTGTAACGACAGCGATCGTCGATTCCTGCAACGCCGCGTGAACGAGATGAGCCACGCCTCACCCTGACGACTCGCACGTGATGGAGTCCGACGACGAAGTCGCGTTCGGGCTTGGTCCGGGTCGCGCAGAGACTGTGGTAGGCGACGCAGCTCAGGGTACGGCACCTCGGCCACCGTCCCTACAGCCCGGCGTCGACTCCCAATCCGCCCGACATCGAGCGGGGCGGACGGCTGTGCGAGCATGGCGTGGAGCCCCATGCGGGGACGTCGATGCAGGAGGAAATTCCATGTCGAGCAACGGAACGCGTGCCACAGCACGCGAGGTCGACGTCGTGGTCGTCGGCGCAGGATTCGCCGGGATGTACCTGCTCCACCGCTTGCGCGCGCTCGGACTGTCGACCGTGGTGGTCGAGGCGGGCGGCGACGTCGGCGGCACGTGGTACTGGAACCGCTACCCGGGGGCGCGTTGCGACATCCAAAGCGTCGACTACTCGTACTCGTTCGATAATGAGCTCGACGACGAGTGGACGTGGTCCGAGAAGTACGCCCCCCAACCGGAGATCCTCCGCTACGCACAACACGTTGCCGATCGCCACGACCTGCGCCGCGACATCTCCTTCGCCACACGGGTCGAGTCGGCCGTGTGGGACGACAGCGCGGCGCGATGGCATCTGCATACGTCACTCGGCGAAGAGCTGGTCTGCCAGTTCTACGTGATGGCCACCGGGTGCCTGTCGGTCCCGAAAGATGTCGACATCGCCGGCACCGAAGCGTTCCAAGGCGACGTCTACTTCACCAGCCGCTGGCCGCACGAGGGTGTCGACCTCACTGGCAAGCGTGTCGCCGTAATCGGCACCGGATCGTCGGCGATCCAGTCGATCCCGGTCATGGCCGGCCAAGCAGCACAGGTGACCGTGTTCCAACGCACACCGAACTTCTCGATCCCCGCCAACAACGGACCGATCCCGGCAGCGAAGCAGGCCGCGCTCGACCGCAGCCGAGACGACTACCGCGACGCGGCCCGCCACACCACCAGCGGAGTCACCTACGACATCAGCGAAGTCAGCGCAACGGCCGTTGCCGACGACGAGCGCCTGGCCCGGTACGAACAGGCCTGGACGACAGGCGGGATCATCGAGTTTCTCGGGTCGTACATGGACCACCTCACCAATCAACAGTCGAACGACCTGCTGTGCGAGTTCGTGCGCGGCAAGATCCGCTCG
>JAYURF010000031.1:0-6532 GCA_043756365.1 Acidimicrobiales bacterium | reverse complement strand
GAGTCTGAACGAGCCGTTCTGCGACATCAAGCACCACCGAAGCGGTGCCTCGGTCATGGGATGGCCCTGGGGATCGGGTGTCGAGTGGGCGTGAAATTTTCCTTGACCTCTTACTTACTAGTAGGTAGGTTGATGATGGTCGAGTGTACCGGACTCGACATGCCGAGAAGGAGCAACCGCCGTGCAAAACACCGAGCATCGTAGTTTCGTCACCGCTGATGAGGTAAGAGAGTTCCCCAATGGTCGCGCCGAGATCGTCAACATCGGCGGTGCCGAGGTTGGTCGGCTCGTACTCGAGCCGGGGTGGCGGTGGTCCAACGACGTCAAACCAATCGCTCAAACCGAGAGCTGCCTCGCGCCCCACTTCCAGTACCACGTCAGCGGCCGATTGGCGATCCGCATGGACGACGGGAACGAGTTCATCGCCGGCCCCGGGGATGTCACCTCGCTTCCCAGCGGCCATGATGCCTGGGTCGTCGGTGACGAGGCAGTGGTGGTGGTCGATTGGTTCGGAGCAAGCAACTACGCCACCCCCCAATCCCCCGGGCCCAGGAACTAGCCAGGTGAACGCGATCGAAGTCGTCGCGGCGTTCGGCGCAGCCTGGGCGGCACACGACCTCGACGCCACCTTGGCGCTGGTCACCGATGACTGCTTTTCGATGCCACCGGTCCCGCTCCCGACGGCACTCGTCATGTCGGCAAAGATGCCGTCCGCGCGGCGTGGCAACCGATCTTTGATGACGATGCTGCCGCGTTCCATGAGGAGGAGTTGTTCGCTGCGGCCGACAGGGTGGTCCAGCTGTGGCGGTACACCTGGGACGACGGACACGTGCGGGGAGTAGATGTGTTTCGCGTTCGTGGAGGCCAGATCTCCGAGAAGCGCTCCTACGTCAAAGGTTGACAGGGGCACAGGCAGAACCAGACCCAGTGAGAACCAGACCCAGACAAGCACGAAAGGTGATGACATGAGCAGCACGAGTGCCGTTGACGAGTTCGTGGCCGGTATCGAGGCCGCGAGGATTCCCGTCGACATCTATTGTGACGACGTGGTGCTCGACGCCACGGTCCCGAACTGGCGTTATTCGGTCCGGGGTGCAGGGGCGGTCCAAGCCGAGCTCAGCAAGTGGTACGCAGAACCGGGTCGATTCGAAGATCTCCGGCGTACCGCTCTGGCTGACGGGGAACTGGTCGAACTGACCCTCCGCTGGGACGAGCAAGGGGTGGCCCACATGTGCCACCAGGCGCACATCCTCAAATTGCGCGATGGACAGATATCCAAAGACACCATCTGGTGTGGTGGTCGTTGGCCGGCAGCGCTTCTCGCCGAAATGGAAGCCGCGCAACAGGCGTAGGATTCGGGTTGGGTCCGGGGCATGGCTGACCGAAGTGCCGGAGTTCGAGGGTGAGAGAGCCGGTCGCGCTGGATGGCAATTTGCCTAGGTGTCGTTCCCTCTTTGTCAGCCCCGGACCCACGATCAATTCACCTAGCCAGCGCTGGTGGGCGGCCGGGTGCCCGGCTCCGGGCTCGCCGGCTACGCCGTGCCGGAGCGGTCGGCGCGGAGTTGGCTGCGGCGGACTTTGCCGGCGTCGTCGCGCAGGGGGTCCGCGACGAACTCGAACGTGCGCGGGATCTTGTAGCGCACGAGCCGCTCGGCTAGGTGGGCACGTAGGTCGTCGTCGCTGATCGTCAAGCCGGGGGCTGGTTGCACGATCGCGTGGATGCGGCTGCCGAGGTCCTCGTCGGGCAGGCCGATCACTGCGCTCGACAGCACCGACGGGTGCTCGTCGATCGCTGCCTCCACCTCGGCCGGGTAGATGTTGGCACCGCCCGACAGGATCATGTCACCGAGCCTGTCGGTGAGGAAAACGTAGCCGTCGACGTCGATCCAACCCATGTCGCCGAGCGAATCCCAACCCTCATCGTTGCGTTTCGGGTCGGCCCCGAGGTAGCGGTACGTGACCATGCCTTCGGGGGCGCGCATGTAGATCTCGCCGACCTCGCCCGGCGCGGCGTCGTTGCCATCGGTGTCGACCACCTTCATCTCGCCGAAGATCGGGCGACCGACCGAGCCGCGCCGGGTCATCCATTCGTCACCGCGGATCACCGTCACCGACTGGGCTTCGGTGCCTGCGTACAACTCGAAGATCCGCTCGCCGCCGAGCCAATCGATCCATGCCTCCTTCAACCATGGTGGGCACGGCGCAGCCATGTGCCACACCACCAGCACCGACGACATGTCACGATCGGCATGGCCCTCGAGGCGGGAGATGCGCAGCATCATCGTCGGCACCAGCAACATCCAGTCGGGCCGGTGCCGCTCCACCGCGGCAAGGGTGGCTGCGGCATCGAAACGGGACATCGTGACGATGTGATTGCCCATCACCAGACCCCGCCCCGAGTAGCTGAACGGGGCGTTGTGATACATCGGCCCGGGGACCAGCATCACGCCATCGCGGTGCACGCCCATCGCCGGTGGCGCGTCAGTGTCGATGACGCCAGGGTCACCGGCGACGATCAGCTTCGGGCGACCCGTCGAGCCACCAGACGTGGGCGCTTTCCACGTCGGTGCGATCACATCGGGCAGCGGCGAATCATCCAACGACTCGTCCGGCAACCAGCCGACCGGCAAGCAGACCCGGCCAGGGTGCGCATCGGGGTTGGCACCGAGCACCAGCACCGAACCGGCAAGTTCGACGATCGCTTCGCGCTCGCGTTTGGGCAACCGCGGCGACACCGGCTGGGGCACTGCGCCGAGCTTCCACGCAGCAAGCGTGGCGGCGAAGAACTCTGCTGAGTTCGGCAGCCCGATCGTGACATAGTCACCCAGCTTCAGACCGTGTCCGGCAAATGCTCGGGCCATCCGGTTGGCAAGCGATTCGAGCTGGGCTCGGGTGGTGGTGACGTCGTCGACGGTGACGGCGGGGCGGTCGGGGTCGCGCAGTGCGGCCTCGGTGAACGCCCGCCCGAGCGGGAGGATCGGCATGGCGGCGATCGTAGCCAGCACCGGTCGCGAGCATCTGACGCAACGTCAGATTCGTCACCTTCAGCCGATGGGAGCGTCGTTCATCTCCAGTGCGGCGAGAAACGCCGGTCGGTCGCCACCGCCGTCGAGCAGCACGGTGGCGCCGGTGGCATACGCCGCGGCCGAAGACGCGAGGTACATGCATGCATCGGCGATGTCGTCGGGGGTGGCCATCCGTCCCATGGGGATGATCCCCTCGATCCGAGCGATGGCCGCGTCGTTGCCGTAGTGCATGGCCGCTTGCTCGGTACGGATGATCCCTGCCATCACCGTGTTGATCCGCACCTTCGGCGCCCACTCGTGCGCCGCGGTCATCGCGAAGTTCGCCATGCCGGCCTTGGCCGCACCGTATGCCGCTGCGGTCGGCGATTGCCGCTGCGCGGAGACGCTGCCGATGTTGACGATTGCCCCTCCCCCGGCCTGGCCCTGCATGTGGTGATTGGCCCGCTGGCTCACGTACAGCGGAGCCAACAGGTTCAACGCCACGATCCGCTCGGTCAGCCGGGGCGCAGCGCTCGCCGTCTCGACCGGGGGCGAGCCGCCGGCATTGTTGATCACCACGTCGATGTGACCATGGGTGGCGACGATGCCGTCGACCAGTCCCCACGCCTGCTCACCGTCGCGAACATCGGCGGCCCGGAAGTCCCACGTACCCGGCAGCGGATTGCCACCGGGAGAACGGGCGCAAACCACCACCTGCGCGCCAGCCTGCTCGAAACGTGCGGCGATGCCGCGACCGACACCCTTTGTGCCGCCCGTGATCAGCACGACATCGCCGGTGAAATCAAACGTCGCAGTACCCACGTGCGGACTCTAGATTGCGACCCCTCCTGCCAGCGTGCCAGTCAGCCGACCTGGCGCTCGTGGCCCTCCCAGTAGGGGGCGCGCAGTTCGCGCTTGAGGACCTTCATCGCTCCCGACAGCGGGAGCGGATCGGTGCGGAACGAAACGGACTTGGGCAGCTTGTACCCGGCGATCGACGGCCGAGCGTGGCTGATGATCTCGGCCTCGGTGGCGGTTGCGTCGGGGCGCAGCACGACGATCGCATGCACCGCTTCGCCCCACTCGTCGCTCGGAACACCGATGACGGCAACCTGCAGCACAGCCGGGTGGCTGGCAATCGCGTTCTCGACCTCCGAGGAGTACACGTTCTCACCGCCGGTCACGATCATGTCCTTCACGCGGTCGACGAGGAACAGGTAGCCCTCGGCGTCGATGTATCCGGCGTCACCGGTGTGGTACCAGCCCCCGGTAAACGCTTCGACGGTCGCTTCGGGCTTGTTCCAGTACTCGATCATGTAGTTACCACCGCGAGCGCACACCTCGCCGGGTTCGCCGACAGCGACCTCGTTGTCATCTGCGTCGCGGATCGAGAGGACGACCCCTGGCACTGGCATTCCCGCCGACTTGAGCAATGCGCCGCCGGCACGGTGATCGGCGGGTGTCAGCATCGTCAGGGCGGGTGACGCCTCGGTCATGCCATACACCTGCCACAGGTTCAGCGCCGGGTACAGCGCGGCCAACTTCTCGAGCAGCACCGTCGGCATCGGAGAGGCGCCGTAGCCCAAGTCGTTCACGCAGTCCAGCGCATCAGCGGTGAACTCCGGGTGCGCCAGCACCATCCCGATCATCGTCGGCACCATCACCGTCAGCGTCGGCCGATGTTCGTGAATCGCCCGCATCGCTGCCGATGGCTCGAACATCGGCACGGTCACCATGTGTCCGCCAACGGCCGAGGCGAGGACCATCGCGAACGTCGAAGCAGCATGAAACATCGGCGTCAACATCAGGTACTTGGTGTCACGGTTGAACGGCAAACCCATCCGGCAGTGGTAGGCGTTGAGGATCTGCGCCCGCTGGCTCGACAGCACGCCCTTCGGCAACCCTGTTGTCCCGCCGGTGTACATCAGCACGACGGGGTCGGACTCCTCGCCTTCCTCCGGAATGACCGGCTCCGACGCGGCAAGCATCGCCTCGTAGCTCATCGTGTGCGCGACGTCGCCGTCGCCGACGAGGATCACGTGCTCGAGACCGGCGGCCTCCTTCACCGCGTCGATCAGTGTTGCGAACATCTTGTCGACGAAGCACACGGTGCTGCCCGAGTCCTTCAGCACGTACGCCAACTCGTTCGGGGCAAAGCGGAGGTTCAACGGATTGACCACACCACCGCCGAGCATCGCTGCGTGGAACAACTCGAGGTACTCCGGCGAGTTCGCCATCATCAACGCGAACCGGTCGCCACGGCCGACGCCGAGCCCTTGCAACCCGCCGATCGCACGACCCACCCGGTCGAGGTGTTGAGCGTAGGTTCGGGTGACACCGGTCGCCGCGTTCGTCGTGCACGGCCGGTCGGCATTGCGTCGCGCTGTCGGCAGGAAGAACCGGTGATAGACGAGTTCCTTGGTCACCGTCGCGGCGTCGGCCTCGTGTACGTCGTTCATCGTGTATCCCCCGGGTTCATCGAAATGTGCTGCGGTACGGTAGCCGACCTCGCCGCAGGTCCGTTCCGTTTCTGACGAGGCGTCAGATTACGGGTACCATCGCCGCCATGGGGATCGTGACGAGCATCGACGGCCGCGGCATCGCCGAGATCGTGATGGACTGCCCGCCCGTCAATGCCCTCACGGTCGCGCAGTGGTTCGAGGTGGCCGACCAGGTCGGCGCGGCCGGGCGCAACGAAGCCGTGCGCGTGGTCGTTCTGCGGGCCGAGGGCAAGGGCTTCAACGCTGGCGTCGACATCAAGGAAATGCAGAACACCGTCGGCTTCAGCGCCCTCATCGGTGCCAACAAGGGCTGCTACGCAGCGTTTGCCGCGGTGTACGACTGCGCAGTGCCGGTGATCGCCGCGGTGCACGGGTTCTGCCTCGGCGGGGGGATCGGCCTGGCCGGCAGCGCCGACATCATCGTCGCCAGTGACGACGCCTACTTCGGACTGCCAGAGGTGGACCGTGGTGCGCTCGGCGCAGCAACGCACCTGTCACGGTTGGTGCCCCAGCACAAGATGCGGGCGATGGTCTACACGTCGGCGACGGTCACGGCTGCCGAACTGCACCACTTCGGCAGCGTCCACGCGGTGGTGCCACGGGCCGAGCTGCGCGACTCGGCGATCGCGGTTGCTGCGCAAATCGCGGGGAAGTCCCCGACGGTGATCCGGGCAGCGAAGGAGAGCCTCAACGGCATCGACTTGTGGGACGTGAAGAAGAGCTACCGCTTCGAGCAAGGCTTCACGTTCGAGCTCAACCTCAGCGGTATCGCCGACGAACTGCGCGATGATTTCGCCGGCACGACCAAGGCCACCGAAGGTGGAAGCGACCGGTGAGTCGCGACAAGGTAATCAGCCACGACGACGCGATCGCCACGCTCGACAGCGGGATGACCATCGGTATCGGCGGGTGGGGCAGCCGGCGTAAGCCGATGTCGCTCGTGCGCGCCCTGTTGCGTAGCCCGCTCACCGACCTCACCATCGTTTCCTACGGTGGTCCCGACGTCGGGTTGCTGGCTGCGGCGGG
>JAYURF010000030.1:0-2384 GCA_043756365.1 Acidimicrobiales bacterium | reverse complement strand
GAACAGCGCCGCGAGCAGCGCCGCAGGTGCGTCGACGATGGTCTCGACGTGCACGCGGGGGATGACCAGCACGTGCCCGACGAACAACGGCGACCGATCGAGGAACGCCATCACCGCACCGTCGTCGAGCACCATGTCGGCGTCGAGGTTGCCCTCGACGATCTGGCAGAACACACACGTCCGGTCGCTCATCGCCTCAGTCTGGCGCGATGATCGGTGCCGTGACCACGCCCCGAATCGAACCCGTTACCGACCCGAGCCCCGAGGTCCTCGAGCTGTACGAACGCGGCCTTCGTGCACCCGACGGCTCGACGCCCAACATCTTCACCACGCTTGCCCACCATCCGCCGCTGCTGCGACGTTGGCTCGTGTTCGCTGCGCACGTGCTGTCGAAGAGCTCGCTGACGCCCCGCGATCGCGAGTTGGCAATCTTGCGTGTCGGGGTGCTGTGCCACTCGAAGTACGAGTTCGCCCAGCACCACGTGATCGCTCAGCAATGCGGCATCACCGTCGAGGAGATCGATCAAGTCCGGGCGGGCCCCAAGCACCCGAGTTGGATACGGGCGGAGGCGGCGCTGCTCGCTGCCGTCGACGAGTTGCACCACGACAGTCGCATCGGTGACGCCACCTGGGCCACCCTCATCGAGACGTACGCCACCGAGCAGCTGCTCGACCTGATCTTTGCGGTCGGCAACTACCACGTCGTGTCGTTCGCGTTGAACTCGCTCGGCGTCGAACTCGACGAAGGCCTCCCCGACGTGTTGTAACAGCGGAACGTGTCAATAGGTTTCTGCCAGGGGCAAGATGAACGGCGCGTGAACCGGGTTCGATGGTCCACCAGCGCGAGGGCCGGGTGGGTCATGATCGTGCAACCAACGATCCACAAACCTCCCACGAAATCATCCTCCGAAGGAGTGGCATTGACCGACGTGCTGCCTGCCCCATCCAATCGCGTGTCATCCGCACATCCAGCGAACTCCAACGGGCCTGTGTCGGGGCTGGGCCCGACAGGCGAGGTTGTCCGGAGCAAGATCGTGCTCGACACGTCCGTACTGGTCGCCGATCCGGCAGCGGTGCATAGCTTCGTCGGCGCCGACGTCGTGATTCCGCTCACCGTCATCGAAGAGCTCGACGGCCTGAAAAACCGTCTCGACGACGTCGGCCGTGCCGCCCGCACGGCACTGCGCAGCATCGAGGAGCTACGCGTGCGCGCCGGAGGGTCGCTCGCTACGGCGGTCGCACTGTCGAACGAGCCTGACGCCAGCACGTTGCAGATCGAGATCAACGGAGTGCAACGCCACCTTCTCATCGAGCACGGTCTCGACCCGTCGGTGCCCGACAATCGGATCATCGGCGCTGCGCTCGGTCAGTCGCTCCACGCTCCGACGACGATGGTGTCCAACGATGCCGCGTTGCGGATCAAGGCCGCGCACCTCGGCGTGGCGGCTGCACCGCACTCGCCCGCAGGGCGCTCAGCCTCCACGCGCAGCGCCGGCTGGACCACGATCGAGACCACCGCCACCGTGGTCGATTCGTTGTACGCCACCGGCCGGATCGCCGTGGACCAGAGCACGGGCGACCAGAGCACGGGCGACCAGAGCACGCATGTGCTCGACATGCACGAGAACACCTTCGTCGTGCTGCGCGCTGGGTCGCAATCGGCGCTCACCCGCCGGTTCGGCGACGACCTGGTCGGGCTCCACCACTCCGCCCCCGAAGCCTGGGGGCTGAGGTCTCGATCGAAGGAGCAGCGATTCGCCCTCGAGCTGCTTCTCGACCCTGATGTCAACGTCGTCGCGCTCGACGGGCGTGCCGGTACCGGCAAAACACTGTTGGCGATCGCCGCCGGCCTCGAGCGGGTGGTGGAGAGCCGCGAGTACGAGCGCCTGGCGATCTATCGGCCGCTTGTCCCCGTCGGGCGGGCCGACGTCGGTTTTCTTCCCGGCGGGCTCGACGAGAAGCTCGACCCGTGGATGTCGGCGATCCACGACGCGATCGTGGCGCTCACCGATCAACGCAACAGCCACGACGCCCGCCAGCTCACCGACGAACTGATCACCCGCAACCAGTTGTCGCTGGAGAGCATCACCTTCCTGCGCGGCCGATCGCTGCACCGCCAGTACGTGATCGTCGACGAAGCCCAGAACCTGGAGCCGACCACGTTGAAGACGATTCTCACTCGGGTCGGCGAGGGCACCAAGGTGGTGTTCACCGGCGACACCAGCCAGATCGACGCGCCCTACCTCGGCGAGTCGAACAACGCCCTCGCAGTGTTGATCCAAGCGTTTGGCGGCCAACCCTGCTTCGGCCACATCACCCTGTCGGCGTGCGAACGCAGCAACGTGGCCAGCCTCGCAGCCGAACTCCTCTGACGTCAGTCACAC
>JAYURF010000029.1:0-2385 GCA_043756365.1 Acidimicrobiales bacterium | reverse complement strand
GTTCGAATGTCACGGCAGGAGCGCCGAACGAGAGCGCAACCGCAGGGGTGTCAGGGGTGAGGTCGTGTTCTTCTCGCCGAGAACCGGCGCCTATCTCTGACGGGCGGTAAACATACCGTCACCTCTTTGCAACATTCAAGGCGCGCGTCACCAAACCGTCACATTAGGGGGGGTCCGCAACTCGGTACGCTCCGAGCCGTGAAACTCGTCGCCGTGCTGCTCGCGGCAGGTGAGGGGAGCCGATTCGAAGGCGTTGGACACAAGTTGCGGGCCGTCATCGATGGATCCGAACTTTTTGAACGATCGCTGGCAAACGTCACCACTGCCGCTGTTGGACCGGTCGTGGTGATCACCGGCGCCGCCGATCTGACCGTTCCGCCACCGGTGCTCGAGCGGCGCAATCCCAAATGGATGCTTGGCCAGGCCGGGTCGCTCCAGGTGGCGCTCATGGCCGCAGCAGAACTCGATGCGGAGTTCGTGGTATTCGGACTTGCCGATCAACCGGGCATCCACCCGAGCACCTGGCGCGCGGTTGCCGACGCAGCGCCCGAACATCTCATCGTCGTGGCCTCCTATGATGGCCGCCGGGGTCCCCATCCCGTTCGCCTGCACCGGTCACTGTGGCCGCTGCTTCCGGCGACGGGGGACGGCGGCGCCAAAGAACTCGTGCGTCATCACCCCGCCCTCGTCCACGAGGTCGTTGGCGAGGGGTCCGCATTCGACATCGACACCTTGGAGGACGCACAGCAATGGAAAAGCTCCTGAACGAATTCGTGGTCAATCGGCCGATCGAGGAGACCTGGGCCGTCTTGACCGATGTGGAGCGAATCGCCCCGTGCATGCCCGGTGCCACGCTGGAAGAGATCGAGGGCGACCTGTATCGCGGCGTCGTCAAGGTGAAGTTGGGCGCAATCTCCACTGCCTTCCGAGGGCAGGCAAACTTCGTCGAGCGAGACGATGTCAACCATCGTGCCGTGCTCCACGGTGAGGGACGCGACACCACCGGCAAGGGCAACGCCGACGCGATGATCACCGCCACGCTCACCCCGATCGGTGCCTCCGAGACCAAGGTCGTGGTGGCAACCGACCTGCGGGTCACGGGTAAGGTCGCCCAGTTCGGACGCGGCATCATGGGCGATGTGAGCAAGAAGCTGATGGCCCAGTTCGCCAACAACCTCAACACCATGCTCGACGCCTCTGGTGACTCGGCGGCACCCGCCGCGACCCCGGTGCCAAACGATGGGAAGGCCGACGAAAAGCCGACAACCGCCGCGGCCTCCGGCTCGGCCAACTCGAACGGCGCCTCGCCAGCGTCAGCGGCAGCAGCCGGTTCGGCGCCCGCAGCCGCATCGACATCGACGGCGACACCCACGATCCGCAAGATCAACGGACCGGCCAACGAGCCAATCGAACTGTCCGGCCTGGCCGGTACGGCCGTCTTGAAGCGAGTGGCACCGTTGGCTATCGGCCTGGCGATCTTGCTGTTTGTGCTCCGCCGGATCAGCAAGCGCTGATCGATACCCCACTCCACCGACGGCGATGACCGGCGATTGCGAACGAATCATCGAGTTGTTCGGCCGTGTGCCCCGCGGCGACTACGAGATCGTGGTCCGTGGTGACGACGGCGATCCGGTCGTGGTCAGGAACGCCCCGATTCTGTACGACGGGTCGCCGATGCCGACGCGCTACTGGCTGGTCGGTCCAGCCGAAACGCTGGCCGTCAGCCGACTCGAGTCAAGGGGTGGTGTGAAACAAGCAGCGGCTGCGATCGACCCTGCGCTGGTTGCCGACGCGCATCGTCGGTACGCAGTCGAGCGCGACGGCGCAATCCCCGCCACGCACACCGGGCCGCGCCCCTACGGTGGAGTTGCCGGCACCCGCCAAGGACTCAAGTGCCTCCACGCTCACTATGCCTGGTTTCTCGCCGGCGGCGACGACCCGGTTGGGGCATGGGTTGCGTTGCACCTTGAGTCCACCGTCACCCCACCGGCACAAGCACAGGCACAAGCACCGGCGAACGAGCCCGCGCATGGGTGACGCCGGTTTCTCCATCGGCGGCGACCGGATCGAGGTCATCGTCGTCGACGGCGACGCCTCCAACTGCGCCTCCAACCGCGCCTCCAAACATGCCACGACCGGCACGGGGCGGTGGCTTCCAGTCGGGGTCGACACCTTGGTGCGCTCGGATCTTCACTCCGACCCTCCTCGGCCGGAGGAGCTGACCAATGCCATCGGTGTCATCACCGATCATCTGGACGACATGATTCGTGAGCTGCCCGATGTCATCAATCTGGCCACCCATCTTGTCGGCCCCTACGCGGAAGCGATCGCCGCGGTCGAAGCCGGTGGTATCCCCACGCTGCCGTTCACGCTCAGCCGTGAGGC
>JAYURF010000028.1:0-2407 GCA_043756365.1 Acidimicrobiales bacterium | reverse complement strand
TACCGGTGCCGATTCGATCTGGTTCTGCCTGCACGACGTGTCATCAGGTGCCACGATGCCACCGGCGAACCCCTCGACCCGCGATGCAGCAGTCACGCAAGTCGCCGATCTCCTGCACGCCCGTGCCGGCCAGCGGATCCTGGTGGGCTTCGATTTTTCACTTGGCTTTCCGCAGGGCTTTGCCCGTGCCGCCGGGCTGGTCGGCGACGTGGCGTGGTCGGCGGTGTGGGCCCACTTGAGCGCGTCCGTTCACGACGGCCCTGACAACTCCAACGATCGCTTCGCGGTTGCGTCGGCCCTCAACGCCAGCATCAGCGACGGCGCGGGACCGTTCTGGGGAACCGGTTCCGTCCGCGATGTCACGCCATCGTTGTCGCGCACGAAGGCGCCGGGCTTCCCACATGTCATCGGTCCGAGCGTCGCGGTCGATGGCGCGGGCACTGCTCCACTTTCCGAGCTCCGCCTGACCGAGCGGAGCATCGCCAGCCAGGGTCGGCGGCCGCTGTCGACGTGGCAACTCGCGGGCGCTGGCAGCGTGGCGGGCCAGACGCTCACCGGCATTCCGGCTGCCGATCGGCTGCGCCACGATCCCCGCCTCGTTGACCGCGTGATGGTGTGGCCGTTCGAGACGGGGTTGTGCGCCGACCCGACCAACGGTCGTGGCGATGCGATCGTGTTCGCCGAAGTGTGGCCAAGCTCGATCGAGGTCGACCGAGCCCGGCATCCGGTGAAGGATGCAGCACAGGTGATCTCGCTGGCCGAACACCTCGGCGCACGAGTTCGCTCAGGGGTGATCACTGACGATTTCGCTCCGCAACTGAACCACGTAGACCGCGCCATCGTCGTCGCCGAGGAAGGCTGGATCCTCGGCGCTCCGGCGACCCGGGCGGACGCCGCACGCTTCAGACGACCAACACCTGGGCGGTGATGCCGGGAACACGCTCCAAGCGCGAGTCGGTGGTGAGCAGCGGGCATCCGAGCGATTCGGCCATCGCCACGTAGCAGGCGTCGTATGCAGAGACATTCGAACGTAACTCCCAGATTCGCGAGGTGAGCGGCCACGCGTGCAAGAACTCGATATCGGATTGGGCGAAGACCTCGAGGGCGCTGTCTGCTTGGGCGGCGGTGAGCCTTCCGCCGTGAAACTCGTAGCGGAGGTAGTGGACGACTTCGGCAACGAGTAGATCGGGGGCGAACAGATCATCATCCAGCAGTGCCTCGATCAGCGCAGCCTTGGCGGTCCTGGCAAGGACTTCAATGATCGCCGACGCATCGACGACTTTCATGTGGTGGACGAGTGAGAGCGGCTGCCATCGCGGATTGAGGCGATCTCGGCCGAGGTGCGACTGGTCGGGGTCAGCGCTCGGGCCCGCTCGATCCACTCGTGCTTGGCCGGGCGCCGGAGATCACGGCGGAGCATGTCGAGGACGTATTCGCTGATCGTCTGATCCGCCGCCGCAGCACGCCGCCGCAGCGCCTCGTGCAGGTCATCATCGAGGTGTTTCACCTGCAAACTGCTCACGGCACGAGTTTAGCATGCTATGAGCATTCTTGTAGCATGACGTGAGGCTCACGATTGCGGGCTAGCTGGCTTGGCGCTGGTCGATCATGCCTGATCCGGTTTCGATGTTGGCGATATCGGCGGCAGCGCGACCCGCGTAGTAGCCGCGGGCGTCGAGGGTGCGAGTCCGCATCGGTCGGCTTTGGGGGAACAGGTCGTCGGTGACATCGTCGACGGCCTCGGTGCGGGCGGCGAGGACGGGCACGAGTGCGGTGCCGTACTGGGCGGTTGCCTCGGCCTGCGCGTACTGACGGGCTTCGAGCAGCCGCTCGCGAATCCGCCCGGCATAGGCGATGAGGAACGCCCGACGGAACGATCGCGATCGCGTATGACCGGCATCTTGGGCCGCATCGGACATGGCCCTCGTCACCTGGACCAGCAACGAGGTAAACAGCAGTTCGATGAGATCGAGGTCGACCGGGAAGCCGACCACGGTGGCGAACGAAAAGCTTGGGTCCCACACCACCCTGCCCTGGTTGACCGAGGCCACCGAGCCGACCAGCTGCGCCTTTTCGACGCCGTACGGGTCGTCGATGTGGATGCGCCGCAAGCGCACCTCCCCGGCCAACGCGTCGTGGCCGCGACCCGGCTGCACCATCGCCGCATCGAGCGCGTAGCGGGCCATCAGTTCCTGCGCTTTGGCACTGAACGACTCGGCTTCGGCGGCGAACTCCGTGGCCTCGGCCTTGGCCAACAGGCCACGGATCTTGGCCAGTGTCTTGGAATCGACACCCGCCGCACCCGCGCTCGCCGATCGCCGTACGGAGCTGAAGCTCCCCCACCGTGACGGCGGCTCAATGATCGGCGAGATCTTGGGCAACGTGGCCAAGCAGCCGATCACCAGCA
>JAYURF010000027.1:0-2417 GCA_043756365.1 Acidimicrobiales bacterium | reverse complement strand
AGAGGTCCTTCACCTCGAGCTCGCCGTTCAACTGCACGACCCGCTGCCCGTGGAACCATTCAACGTCCTCGGGCTGCAATTCTTTGACCTCACCGACGCTGCTGCGCACCGCAAGCGTGCCAAGATCGGCGACCGTGTTGTCCGCAGCATCGCCCGGATCGAACGTGAAGCCCACGGTGTAGTCCATGTCGAACGCGATGGTTGGGTGCACTCCGCCGGGGCCGAACACCCGCGCGACCCGGGCCCGGGTCCGCGTGTCGATGGCCACCACCGCGTCGAGCACCTCGATCTCCGACGGCGGCACGTCCGTGTAGCGGTCGCGCGACAGCGTGACCGCTCCCGCGGCATCGGTGATTCCCTCGTTACCGTCGAGTCGTACGCGGATCCCCGACACCGGTGGCAGTGTCGCAACTCGCACCTGCTCGGTCCGGATCGGCTGCGCCGAACCGTCCGGTGCAGTTGGCGCCGCCGATACGGCCCCGGCCTGACCCGCCAGCCACACAGTGACGAGCACCGTCGGCACGACTGCCCGCCACAGCGAGATCGAGGCCCCCCGGATCATGATGCGACGTCCATTCGCCTTCGGCGGTGGCGCGAGCGGATGATCCGGAAGCGGCTGACGGCAATCGCTGTCGCAACCAGCAAGAGGGGCACGGCGACCGCTGCCGAATAGGCCACGTAGACAACGGCGGTCTTCGGATCCGGAAGCGGTTCGACCACGCGCGATCGGTCGAGTAGCACCGGTTCACGGGGCGGGCTTTCAAAGTCGAACGCGGACAAGAAGTTGTTCGCCGCGGCATCTCTCGACGCAAGCGGTTCGAGCTGCCAGTTCTCCTCGACGAACTTGAGCATCGAGGTGAAGTCGAGTTCGGTGCTGTCCACGTGACCGCGTTTCGCGTACGGGCTCACCAGGAGCGCTGGAGCGCGAAACCCGTAGCCGTACTCATCGACCTGCGGGGGTGCTACGTGGTCGTACCAACCTCCCCAGTCGTCGTAGGTCCACATGAACGCCGACGACTTCCACGCGGACGAGCGCATCAAGCCGTTCACGAGCGAGCGTACGAAACGCTCACCGGCTTGGATGCTGCCGGGTGGATGTTCGCTGGCGCCGGACGGGACGATGTACGACACCGACGGAAGCGTGCCGTTGGCGAGATCGTCGAAGTACGTCTCCAGCGACACGATTCGGTCGTTCAGGGCCGGATCGTCGAGGAAGCGGTTGTAGTTGAGGATCGGCACCCACACCAGTTGCGCACCCTTGTCGCCGGTGCTCGGGTTGCGAAAGGTGATCGACGGGTCGTAGTTCTCGATGTAGAACTTCCATGTGATTCCGGCCGCCTGGAGGCGGTCGAAGATGGTTGGGACGTCGTCGAACCCTTCCTCGCGCATCGAGTCCGACGCGGTGTTCCCGGGCGCACCTGCAACCCAGTAGAAGTGGTTCCAGACGCTGCCGCCCGCCGCCGAAGTGAAGAAGCGATCGAACAAGACGTAGTTGTCGGCGATGTTCCAGTAGTACGGCATGTCACGATCGTCGTAGTAGCCCATCGCCAGGTCACCGATTCCTGGCAGCTCGGCGAAGGCCGAGACGAAGCCGTCCATCGAGCCGCCGGCGTACTGCTGATCGAACACGGTCTCGCTGTGACCGAGGTCGAGGACCGGCTTTCCGCCGAGGTGGAACGGGCGGCTGCAACCCGCCTCCGCGTCGGCTGGATCGATCGGCATGCACAGCTCGGCCGGGAGTCCATCGGCGCCGGGGTAGGTGCCGAAGTAGTTGTCGAAGCTGTGGTTCTCCTGCATCAGCGTGACGAAGTGCTTGATCGGCGTGGTGGTCGTGACATCCTCAGCCAACGGGACGGAACCGGTCGCGACCGTTCCTGGGGCGCCCCAGGCGAGCGCCGCCGAGACCACCAGCACAGCCACGGCGGCTCCGCGTCTCACGGTCGGACCTCGTAGATCACGATCACGGGTTGCTGCACGAGCTTGCCGTCGGCAGCTTCGACCTCGATCGAAAAGGTGTAGACAGCCCGGCCGTGATAGCGCTCCACGTAGCGTTCGAGCTTCCTGGTGAAGAACTCGGTGCGCGAGGCCGTGTACGCATCCCACACGAGGTATTGGATCTCGCTCTGACGAATCAGGTTGTCGGGGTTGACCACCGGCTCGTAGACGGGGTTGCGGTGTAGCGGGTTGGGGCTCACGGACAGTCCGTACGTCTCACGGTGACCATAGAACATGACGATGTTGGCCATCGACGGGCCGATCGCCAGCATCCGCGCACCCTCGGGAACGTTCTCGGCCACCCATCTACCGGCCTCGCGACCGCCCGGCACCCCACCCGAGCCGGCGAGGAAGTTGGTGTCGGCGTTCGATGGCTGAATCGCATGCCATGACGGCAAAGCGAGGCTGACCACCAACGCGAC